>NZ_JAUBQE010000115.1:0-4714 GCF_036701115.1 Microcoleus sp. Pol1C5
TAGATGTTCAGCCTATTTTACATTTTTTTTTGTACCCCCTTGACAATTTGCACTTTTTCTTAACTTGTCACAAATGCAGTAGATGTGGAAACTTTACCCAGTGACGCCACATCCTCAAATCGTTCTTGGCAAAAAGGCGACCCCATTGTAGAACCCCAAGGCGTGTATCGACTGCCGAATGGGAAACTTGTTATGAGTCGAGAATGTTATTAATTCACTAACAAAAATATGTACCCAATCTTCAGGTGGGTTGCCATTTCAGGTTCAAGCATCGCGACATCAACTTGCATCACCCTCAGTGCGATCGCCCAATCCGCACCGCCACCAGGTGTCACCATTCCCCCTAACGCACCAGACGCGATCGAACAAACGATTCCCAGTCCCTCTTTTACACCCCGTCCTCTCCCCGATGAAACGCCTTCACCACCACCCGAACCCGAACTGCAAACTCCCCCAATTCAAGAGTCACCTGAAGTTACTTCCCCGTCGGGCGATCGCTTTTTTATCCAAAAAGTAGAAGTGCTGGGAAACACCGTCTTACAGGACGAAATTGCCAAATTGATTCAGCCTTACGAGAACCGTTCGGTCACGTTTGAAGAGTTACTCGAACTGCGATCGGCGATTATTCAACTCTATATTAAAAACCGCTACATTACCTCTGGAGCATTCCTGCCCAACAATCAAGATCTCAGCAGCGGTACGATCAAAATTCAAGTCGTAGAGGGCGAACTCGAACAGATTGAAATCGGTGGGTTAAATCGATTGCGAGAAGGATACGTGCGATCGCGCCTAGAACTCGCCACCTCTACCCCCTTAAACCAACAACGTTTAGAAGAAGCTTTGCAACTGTTGCAACTCGATCCGCTTATCGAGAGGGTAAATGCCGAGTTAACCGCAGGCAGCACTCCAGGCCGCAATATCTTGCGAATCAATCTCAAAGAAGCGCCTGCTTTTCACAGTGCGATCGTGCTGGAAAACAACCAATCTCCCAGCATTGGTTCAGTCCAAGGCAGCATACAAGTCAGTCATGATAATCTGTTGGGATTTGGCGATCGTGCTTCAGTCCAATACGGTCGTACTGAAGGACTCGACCTCTACGACCTCAACTATACTATCCCCGTGAAGGCTCGTAACGGTGCCCTTAACTTCCGCTATAACAATGGCGATAGCCGAATTATAGAACGACAGTTCCGGGATATCGGTATTAGAAGCGAAACTCAAACCTATTCCCTCAATTTCCGCCAGCCAATTACCAGAACACCAACCAGTGAATTTGCATTAAGCTTAGGTTTAGATCGCCGTCGCAGCCAAACGTATATCCTCGACGATCGGCCGTTTTCCTTCACAGAAGGTCCTGAAAAAGGCGAATCTAAAGTTACAGTAATTCGGTTTTCTCAAGATTGGGTCGATCGGGGCAGAAGACGAGTTTTAGCAGCCCGTTCTCAATTCAGTCTAGGGATAGATGCCTTTGATGCAACTGTCAACAATACGGGCACTGACGGGCGATTCTTTTCCTGGTTGGGGCAATTTCAATTGGTGCAGCAGTTATCATCCAGAAATGTGCTAGTAGCGCGAATTGATGCTCAGCTAACTCCAGATTCTTTGCTACCTTTAGAACGTTTCAGTATTGGTGGAGTCGATACAGTTCGCGGCTACCGACAAAACCAACTCGTTGCCGACAATGGTATCCTGGGTTCAGTTGAAGTTCGCATTCCCCTTGCCTCAGATACCAGTACACTGCAGTTAGCGCCTTCTTTTGAAATCGGAACTGTCTGGAATAACCAAGATATTGACCCTGACCCAGCTACAATTGCCAGTTTAGGACTGGGTTTGCGATGGCAGATTGTCCCCGATTTATCGTTGCGCTTAGACTACGGCCTCCCCTTAATTTCAGTTGGTGATCGGGGAAACTCGCTGCAAGATAAGGGTATCTACTTTTCAGTACGCTATCAGCCGTTTTGAAGTAGGCTGTAGTAGTTTGCTAACCTAATTGCATATTTGTGCGATCGAGTTTGCACACTTGTGCAATATATTTTCTAGCTGATTTCTATATCATATAAAATGAAACCAATTTCATCACTTAAATCGACGATTTGCCTGACTTATACTAAATCCGCGTTTTCTACCACATTTATAATTAACCACAGAGAGCGTACAGAGTACAGAGAGAGGGAGAGAGTATAAAGGGGATACTAAACCCTGATTTGGTATCATTAACTGAAACAAAAAAGTTAAATAAACCTAAAAAAACGCGCTTTTTCGTAGTTATTTTGATAATACAAACATACTTGCCCCCATCAGCTCAAGCTAAATGCTTACTGGCTAAGGAATTACCAATTACCAACTACGGTTTCAACAATGAGCCAAGATTTACCAGAGCCAAGCACACTCAAAATACTTGTAGTGGATGACCACGAACTAATCTTAAGCGGAACGATCGACTTGCTGAAACGGCACTACCCACAAGCCGAAATTCTTACCGCTAAAACAACCCAGAATGCTCTGCAACAGGTCGAAGCATTTGGGCCGGATTTAGTTATTATGGATCTTTCCCTACCAGAAACCTTCGGGCACACTGCCGAAATCAATCGAGGCATAAAAAGCCTGGGAACTTTAATGAAAAACTATCCCACCCTAAATTTGGTCGTGCAAAGCAGTTATGTCAAAGCACTGGTGCGGATTAAACCAGATATCGACGCTCATGAAGGGGGGTTTACCGTAGCTGACAAAGGACTTTCCAGCGAGGAGATGTTGAAGCGGATTGACTTGGCACTCAAAGGAGTTACCCATACCAAAGATTTGAAAATGCCACCAGGGGAAGTCAAGCCAGAGTGGCTTGAGGTACTCAATCTCGCTTTTGAAGAAGAATTGGAAGATAAAGGCATTGCCGATCGTATGAACCTATCCCTCAGAACAGTACGGCACTACTGGACAAAAGTTCAAGACGTTTTAGGGGTTTACCCGGAAGATGGCAAAAGTCTCCGCATTCAAACGGAAAAACGAGCAAGAGAAGAGGGGTTTATTGATTGATCTGTTTTGTTAAGGAAGAAACTATTGTTACGCACTATTTCGAGCAAAATTAGAAAAGAATTTACCATCGGGTCTAGAGGAACACTGCCAGGAATTGTTGCTATAGCTCTGATTGTACTTGTTCGTTTGAGTGGAGCGCTGCAATTGATAGAATGGGTGACTCTCGACTCGTTTCTGAGGCTGCGACCATCTGAACCTATCGACGAACGAATTGTGATTGTGGGAATTGATGAAGCCGATATCCAACGGATCGGGAATTACCCTATACCCGATCGTGAAATTGCCAAACTGTTAAGAAAGTTGCAGAAGTACCGACCCAGAGTTATCGGTCTTGATATTGTTAGAGACCTACCCGTTGAACCCGGTCATGCCGAACTGGTTGCAGCTTTTAAAGATATCAAAAATCTGATCTTGGTGGAAAAAGTTCTACCTATTTCTATTAAGCCACCCCCCGACTTACCCCCGGAAAAAATTGGTTTTATAGATTACCTTTCCGATGATGACGGCAAGGTCAGGCGTGCAATACTGGGAACAAAGAGACCGGAAAACAATAAAAAATACGCCTTTTCCCTGCCTTTGCGACTGGCAGAAACCTATCTCAAAGCTGAAGACATTGAACTGAGTAAGGGCATTCGCGATCGCGAGGCGATGCGGTTTGGTTCGACGCGGTTTGGTTCGACTGAACTTCCTCGCTTTTTTCCTAATTCAGGAGGCTACGCGGGCGCTGATGATTTTGGTGTTCAGCTACTGCTTAATTATCGCAACGGTCGAGAACGATTTCGCACGCTATCCCTTCAAGATATTAACGATATTGAAGCCGACAAAGGTAATCCTAATGGGCTGCGCGATACCTTTGGCGATCGCATTGTTCTAATTGGGATAACGGCTCCTAGTATTAAAGACTTTGTTAATACTTCTGCGATCGCTAATTTACAACCGCCTGGGAAAATTTATGGCGTAGAATTTCACGCCCATGTTACCAGCCAAATTATCAGTGCAGTTCTCGATGGACGACCTGTTTTGAAAACTTGGTCGCAGGGTTGGGAATATCTTTGGATTGTCGCTTGGGGCGTGTTAGCTATTTATCTCGGTCGGCTGACCCAATCTCCATTAAAAAACCTTGTGTATGTTGCCGCTGCCAGTCTGGGGTTAGTTGGAATTAGTTATGCCTCGATCGTCGGGGGATGGTGGATTCCCGTAGCACCAGCTTTATTAGTTTTGGTCATTAATGGTGCAATCTTGAGTAATTTCTATCAATACGATCGATTTTTGAGGTTTCAGATTGAGCTCCGCCAACACACCATAGAACGGACATTTATTATAATTCATAATGGTCCTTTGCAAACACTAGCAAATATTTTGAGGCACGTTCAAGACCAGGATTTAGAACCAAATCGATTGCTCGAAGAACTGAAAAATCTCAACTGCGAAATCAGAGAAGTCGGCGAATACCTAAAACTAGAAGCTCTCGATCGAAATGAAAGCCTCCGTCTCGGCAGCGGTCTAATCCTAGACTTAAAGCTACCGATTCGCGACCTTCTCTATGAAGTCTACAGCCATACGCTACAGCGAAATTTTCCTTCTTTTAAAACGCTCAAAGTTAAAGCTTATTCGTTCGAGCCAATTGAAGAGCAATACTTAAGCCTGGAACAAAAGCGAGAACTCTGCCAATTTCTGGAAGAAG
>NZ_JAUBQE010000043.1:0-73774 GCF_036701115.1 Microcoleus sp. Pol1C5
TTAATTGGGTCAACAGGTAAAAAATGAGTAAAATTACTCATTGACAACTTTGGTTTTAGCTTAACTTGTGAGTAATGGTCAGGGATTGAGTGCTCGATTGCAAACGCTATTAGGTGCAAATCCTACAGTTTGGTTTCCCCACGCAGAACGCGGAACTTTAGTTATTGGTGCTCCGGGTTCTGGCAAAACATTCAGCGTCATTGACCGCATGGTTGAAAGTGCATTCCAGCAAGGGTTTCCTGCCATTATTTACGACAAAAAAGGAGACCAAATGAAACTCCTTGCACCCCTTGCAGTGCGCTACGGCTACGATGTGCAAGTGTTTGCGCCAGGGGAAGCTTACAGCGGCACTATCAATCCTCTGGATTTTATGAGAGATGCACAAGATGCAGTAATGGCAGCAGAAATTGGACAAGTTATTGCTCGAAATGCTAGTCCGGGGGAGAGCAAAGGCAATGAGTTTTTTGAGAAAGCAGGCGAGTTGATGGCGAAGGGTTTAGTGCAGTTGGCAAAAAGCAGTCCTTACCCGGATTTAGCTTTTGTGTACGCAATTATTCAACTCCCAGATTTGGTCAAGCGCATCGACCACGCCGTTCATCGGCCCGACGGTCATCCCCTCAAAATGGACAGGTGGATTGCCTCTAGTTTTTCGCAGTTATTAAGTTCAAAAGATGCTGAAAAAACAGTGGCGGGCATCAAGGCCACCGCAGAGGCTACCTACTCCAGTTTCATTCAAAAAGATTTGTTGCGGGCATTTATTGGTCGCAGCACCATTCCGATTGCTTTAGAAGGCAAAAAGTGCATTATTTTCAAATTAGATGACCAAAGGCGCACTGTAGTGGGACCGCTGTTAGCTGCTGCTATTCACTTATGTGTGGTGTCTAATTTGAGTCGGGTACGTTCTGACCCATTTTTGTACTGCTTAGACGAGTTTCCGTCTCTCAAGTTCGACAGAATGGATCAGTGGGCTAACGAATATCGTTCTGCTGGCGGCGTGCCGATTGTTGGCATTCAATCCCTCAATCAACTCTATAATCTCTATGGGGATAAAAAAGGGGCTGCGATCGCCAGTGCTTTGTCAACTCATGTCCTCTTCAACCCCGGCGATTTTGAGACAGCCGAGAAATATTCTAAGCGGTACGGGGAAGTAGAAGTGCTGGTAAAAAATCGATCGACCGGCAGCTCGACGGGGCAGCAAACGAGCCGTTCTGTCAACTGGAGCGAACAGTTGCAAAAGAAACCGCTGATTAGTCCTGACGAAATTCTGAGGTTTCCTCAAGGCAAGTGCGTCATCACTTCACCGGCCTACGCAACGGGGACAGAAGCTTTATTTCCCTACCCTCTCAAGATTCCGGTGCGGCCCGGCGACATAAAACGAGCTAAAGAGTCTGAAGAACTGTGGGACAGCAGCATCAGACCGCAACTTGAAAAGCGGGCAAAAGCTTTGTCAGTCGAGCAGCAGACGGGTAAACTGCTCAATATAGATGAAGAACTCGACAAGCGGATTCGATTCGCTTACCAATTGCTGCCACATCCCAACGATCCAGAAGAACCCGTGACTGTGGCTGATGTTAAGTCGCCTGTTAATGCTGCTGGTGCGAACAGCGCGGCTGGGAAAATAGCGGTTGGCAATATTCGGACAAAACTTAAAAATCTGTCATTTGGTGGCGATCGATAATGGAGCAAACTAAACAATTTTTGGCTGACATTTTGATTGTTGACGATATTCCAGCCAACATTCAACTGCTGTCTCAACTGCTAATTGAAAACGGTTACAAAGTCAGGAAGCTGATTAGTGGAGAGCGAGCTTTAAAAGCAGTAGAATTGCAAGCACCCGACTTGATTTTGCTAGACATAAAAATGCCCGGTATGGATGGCTATGAAGTCTGCCGCCAACTTAAAGCATCTGAAGCTACTTGTGATATCCCTATAATTTTCATCAGCGCTTTAGATGACGTATTTGACAAAGTAAAAGGGTTTGAGGCGGGCGGTGCTGACTACATTATAAAACCTTTTGAGCCTGTTGAAGTGTTAGCGCGGGTATCGGCCCAACTTAAAATGCAGCGTTTACAGCAGCAACTTCGCTGCGCTAACGTGCAATTGGCTACACAAAATGTTCAGCTCAGCCAGGAAATTCAAGAAAGACAGCAAGCAGAAGCCAATTTAAGAATGCTGTTGCACGCTGTTTCGCACGATTTGCGATCGCCTCTATCAGGAATGTCGCTACTGCTGCGAAGTCGCCTCAATGATGCTGCCAGCAACATTGTTATGGATAGGCGGACTGTGGAGGTTATGGTGCAAAGTTGTTCGCGCCAACTCCAGTTGATTGAGTCACTAACAGCAACACAACAGTTTGATGTGAAAAGTGCTTCTTTAGCCATGAAGCCGCTGTCGCTGCCCGCTTTAGTCCAAAATATTCTTATTGAAAGATTACCAATTCTCAACCAGCATCGAGTCAAGGTTAAACAGCGTTTTGCAGCAGATTTGCCTTTAGTCAATGCTGATGCCCAGCAGCTTTGGCGGGTGTTTGGCAATCTGATCGACAATGCTGTTAAATACAATCAGTCTGGGTTTATTTTGACTGTAGAAGCTAAACGGGAAGGTGAGATGGTTTGCTGTACGGTTGCAGACAATGGGGCAGGAATTTCTCCTCAGCAATGTGCAAGATTATTCGAGCCTTATACGAGGGGAGTTGGAGTTAGTTTAAGGCAAGGGTTGGGATTGGGACTTTACATTTGCAGGCAAATTGTTGAGGCTCACGGCGGAGAGATTGGCGTTGATAGCGAATTGGGAAAAGGAGCGAGGTTTTGGTTGACATTGCCAAAGTTTGAAAATTGACAAGATGTCATAATTTGTTACGCAATAGCTACGCCTCAAAAACCACTTTTTTTAGAACAATTAGAAGCTGCATTCTAACGGCTAAACCAGCCCCAAACGCAGTGCTTTAACGGCAGCCTGGGTGCGATCGCTCGCTTCAAATTTAGCTATAATCATCTCTACATGACCTTTGGCGGTGTGGACGCTCATTCCTAGTTGAGCAGCGATTTGTTTATTGCTTTTACCCTCAACTAGCTGCTGCAAAACCTGCATTTCCCGTTCTGTCAGCTTGATGTCGTCATTCGCATAGCTTTCGGGCAGTGGCGTTTTGAGATTTTGCAGCACGCAGTCGGCAATCTTAGGGTCTAGGTAACTGCCACCTTCTTGCACAGTCGTAATCGCTGCTAGAAGTTGTTCTGCGTTAGTGCCTTTAACGCAGTAGCCGTGAGCGCCGCTTGACAAAGCCGCCATTACCTGAGTTGGATTGCTGTGGTGGGTGAGCATCAGGATGCGAGTATGCGGCAGTGCGGCTCTGATTTGCTGGGCGGCTGCAATACCGTCGAGTCCGGGTAAGTCAATGTCCATCAGCGCGATGTCTGGTTGGTGTTGCAGTGCAGCACTGACGGCTTCGTTGCCGTTAACAGCTTGTGCGACAACTGTTAAATGGGGTTGGTTATTGAGGATATGCTGTAGACCGAGCTGCATCATCGGGTCATCTTCAACTATCAGGATGGTTTTTAGTTGGCTTGTTTTTGGTTGGGTGGCGGTAGTTGCAGTCACGGCTAAGATTCCTACTACATTTTATCCATAGTCTATTGTTTTTCCTCATATTAAAGAGTGTCATCCTCCTATGGAGAGAAGAAAAGTATTGATTTTTGGGCAATTTCGTCGGAAGGTGGATGTCTCTCGATAGGAGGATGGTAATAAAGTCGATTCTCCCGAGTTTTAGGTGATCAGAAAAATTCTAGTGATGCGGCCCGAAAAGCCCGCGCGAGAGGCTCACACTACCGTTCCCACCACAAATCCAGAAGAGCTATACACAGTCTGAACAGATTATATCGACACTTCGTTGACTTCATCCAAATTGATTTCATCCAAATTGACTTCATCCAAATTGATAGCTGTTGCTACTTCCTTCGGTTGAGGTGTTAGATGACCATTGAGCTTGATAACTGTTTGTTTTCTCTCTCGTTCAATGGTAGTCAAAAGCCAATTTTGAGTGTGTCGGTGTTGCTTGCTGTCCCAGGCAAACAGAACTTTTTCTGCTGGTTGAGTCGGGTGCAGTGCCAAAATAATCAGTTGTAGCTTGTGAGGCTCGATCTCGAAGAATTCGGCAGCTACCCATAACTTAACTCGGTCTTGCCAAGTCAGTACAGGATGGCGAATCGCCCACTCAAATAGTCTGGGTGTTCCTTTGACTAAACCCACATTTGTACGGACTTGTATCACTTTAAATGGAGGAGAAGGGGAAGAATTTTCTTCTGTCACTCCCCTTTTTGTTCGGTCTAGTTTTGTTTGAAGTGGAATGTCAACAAACAGTTTTCGCTGCGGTAAAAATAGTGATGGCGATAGTTCTTTGAGCTGAAAAACCCACTGCTGGAACTGGGGGTGACTGTTGAGAATTGGCTCGACAGGTAATCCCATTAAAATTTGCTTGACAAGCAGTTGCAAGCGTTCTTGCAGATAGGAAGGAACAAGAGGCGGCTCTTGTACTGGGCTAGTATGAATAGTTTGATTGAGGTCTGATAGAGTAAGGAGGTACATTGCTCAGAGCATAAAAGACTGAGCAATAGCGGCGATCGCCAGAAGTCAGGGGGGAATGGAGAATGAGACGCTGACTTTTCCGGCTTCTCAACCGAAAACCGTGAGGGTGTAGGCTGCTTGTTACCTAATTATACAAGTTTGGCTAAAAATGCTACTGATGAAGAAATGATATCGGCAATATCATCTGGATCGAGGGAATAAATCTTTGCTAAAACTTCTTTTTTAATTTTTTCAGAGCCTATCCTCTTGCTGCCACTCACTTGACCGATCGCCACCTCATCCAAACCGCGTTGATAAACTGATAAGGATATTTCTCCATCCAAATAAAGTTGCAGAGTCTTGGTACTGCCACCGCTTAACTTTGCCAGTTGCCGAAAGTTCTTAGAATCGGATTCGGGTATCGTTTTCCCTTTTAACCACCGATATACGGTTGAAAAATCTACTCCGATAGCGGACGCTAAAGCGCTTTGAGTCCAGCCTTCTTTCAGCAGCAGCTCGATCAACTGAGTCAGCCGCTTTTGGCGATCGAGTATAAGAGAAGATACAGAGCTAACAGTCACAATTGCTTACCGAAAATTTAGGTTTAAAGTCCTGGGGCACACGGGAACTAACGCCCTTGCGAGACACCGACAAGAGTTTGGCTGAGGAGACTCCTCCGAGTGTAAGCCGAGTAGTGGAAAGAGGAAGCCCAAAGAGTGGTCTTGGGAATCCCCGCGCGCGAACGCACCCGGAGGATGTCAACTAACGCTTTTACCGTACACTATTTTACTTTCTGCTGCGTTGAAGCCGATACTTTTTCGCTATTTTACGCCCTTTCTACAAAATTTGAGCAATCACAGCCTTAATCGATTACGCAACTACCATTGCATTATGCAATACTTAATCTTGCACCGCGCAAGACGGACGGAACATCAATGTCATCCTCCAACACAGTTCGCGGTTCTGATGCACATAACTTCTCTGTTGTTCCCAGCGCTGAACTCACTGCGAGAGTTGCACAGGACTGCCACCTAAACAAAGCCGACGCTAAAGATTTGTCTGCCCACAGCAGTACGCTCACTGATGCTGAAGCATTAGAATTAAGCAGCTTGGAAGCTACAGTCGAACGGAGCTTGAAAGCTTTCTGGGAAATAGGGCAAGCTTTGCGCCAGATCCGGGATCGCCGCCTCTACCGACAAGACTTCTCGACTTTTGAAGACTATTGCACTAATCGGTGGGAAATGTCTCGTCGCTGGGCCTACCAACTGATTGAAGCGGCAACCGTCTATGAAAATGTGCGCCATGGCGCACAAATCCTTCCCGCCAATGAGCGCCAAGTTCGCCCTCTAACAGCACTACCCTCCCAAGAGCAGCCTAGGGCTTGGGCCCAAGCCGTTTCTACTGCTCCTAACGGCAAACTTACGGCTTTTCACGTTGCCCGAGTTGTTGAAGAACACCAGAAAAAAAATTCGAGGAATAAGTCTAACAACGAGAACAGTTCCAAAAACCAACGAACTCTTTGGGCCAATCATCCATCGTCAAACCGTGAGATTTCAGCAGCCACTCAAGAGAATGCTGAGGGATTGGGAGCAACATCCAGTCAGACAGAAACTCAATGCCGAAGCTGCTGGAATTGCTATCATTGCAGTTTTGAGCCTGTTCAAGACGACCCTCACAGTTTTTATTGTCAAAAGCTAGGCAAACTAAGCTTTATTGAGAAAGATGGTAACGAACGAGGATCTAAATGTAAATTGTGGCTCGATCGATGGATCGAGCCAGAGTTAGTCAAAAAGGCAAGACGAGCCCAACGAGATACTTTTACCTTAACTCTACAGCTCCCGATACACCTGCAAGCCCAGATGCAAGATGCGGCTAAAACTCAAGGGCTGGCTGTAGCAGATTGGGCGGAACAACTCCTCAAAGCAGCAGTTTCTACAATCAGTTTCGCTTCAGAAGTCCAGCCTACTCATAACATTACGCCCGCCGCCACAAGTGAGAATTAGGTACGTATTGGGCTAGAAATCATCCAAATTAAACAGCGTAAATTGGTGAGGAGATGTTGTCGTATTTCTGGGTCGGCGTTTGCCCTTAACAACTTCTTGAACTACTGGATTTGAGTGAATTGATGTCTTCTTATTCAAGTCAATAACTTCTGAGCTTTCTCCTGAACTTATTTCATGTTCGACTGGATAATCAGTATCATTTTTAGCCTGAGATTCGACAGGATCAAACCACTCATTATACCAGTAAGCAGCGTTTATTGATTGAGGTCTATCGCTACTTAAAGTATTGCCAAGGAGCAAATCAGTTTGACCCAACCACCAAATCGGAACAGCCAGCCAAGGTGAAAACAGATAAAACTGAAACAAAGCGCATTTTAACAGAGTAGGGTCTATATCTTGACCGATACCGCTCAGACAGTAATTTGACTGTGTTAACATTAAAGCACCCGTACCGCACGCAGGTTCATTGAAGTTGGAAGTTCGCTCTGTCTTATTACCACTGACTAACTTAGACATGAATTGACCCAAAGCTAAGGGTGTCGGATAAAACCCTGAACTTTTTTGAGCAGTCTTTCCGCAAATTTGGGGTAGCAGTCTGCCCATATAATCTTCAGGATATAGCATGAGAATTGACAGGTCAAACATCTGATAGAGACGCATTGATGCACCTTCACAGCCGGCGGGTTCTTTGGGTAAAATCTTGTAAGCTGGATGTCCGAATGCGAACAAAACCCAGTCCAAGAAAAACTCCAAATAGTCCCAAGCTGACCAAGTTTTCCATTCTCCATGTTGAGGAATGCAATTGAGGCTATTATCTAACATGGCTTCTGCGGTAGGAGAATGCTGCCATTCGATTTGGGGAATCGGTTCTGCTGGCAAAGTTTCCTCAATTACAAATTTGGGTAAAATTTCTGGTTTTCTGTTCTCCAGAATGGCTAGCATTGGCTCCATCTTCCACCGCATCCAGGCATGAGCGGGGACAGCTTGACACAAAGCCCAATAATCCCACCTTCCCCATAAACATCGGTCTATTTGTGCGAGAATTGTTAAAAGCCAGCCCGGCTTTAAATCTCGTTTGAGGTTGGGGATTAAAGCTTGCTTTTTCTTTTGTTTATAGGGTTGATTTCTGAAATGTAGCAGCGTTGACTCTCTAATTTTGGAGTCAATGATTGGCAAGACAAGCTTGTTTTTCATCAAAATAATGGGTAGAAACCCCGTCTTAAAAGACGGCTTTACTTGAGGTAAAATTGGTATGAATATCCATCTTTCCTCTGAATAGTCTGACAGTATTTGTGGCTAATACCTTGTACCAATTCTTTTGCCGAAATATTGAAAGAGCCACTGCTGCGAACAGCCACTCGACCAATATTTTGACCAACTTTCTTTCCCCTGGTTACTACTGCTTTAACAATGTCGCCAGTTTGAAAACCTTTGACAAATTTGTCACGAGGTACATAACGAGATGGAAAACCAAATTTATCAGTGCGGCACATTTGTCGAGTGCCGTGACCGTTGGCCTTGATTAACAATGGTTGAGTGGTTAACACAATTAATTTATCAACCTTGCCAACACAAGCAGCGTCAAAATAATGAGTTTTGGGCAACTCTAATCGAGTGCGATTGTATTTTGTCTGCCCGCCGGAACCCGTCGTAACAGGTAATCCCGTTAGCTTGAGTTGATTAAACAATGCCCAGCGGGTTGAGTTGACGGCGGTAGCATCTTTGAGTGGTTGTTTGACTTGTGCCATAATTTGCTTGAGCAAATCTGGCTTCTTTAAAAGGAAGTCGTTAATATCTTGAGTACCTTTCTTGAGATTACATTTTTCGCAAGCTAGACACAGATTAGAGATTCGATTGCTACCTCCTTTTGCCTTGGGATGAATGTGCTCTACCTGCAAAGGAATATTTTCTACCTTGCAGTAAGTACATTTTCTCTCCCATTTGTTGAGCAGATATTCTCTGATTTCGTACCCAAGTAATTCGCCTTGCTGATATTCGACCCCATAAATTTCAGGTTTCTCTAGTTGTTGAAGATCGAATCGAACTAACTCCATCGCAATACTATTTACGGGTGCAAATTTGATGAATTTGTTGACCCAGGTCAGCGTAGTATCTACTCGATGTTTTAAGCTAGGAGCTAGCCAACCTTTCGGACGAATGCGATTTAGGAAACGCGCTTGACGGTAGCGGGTATGTCTAGCTCGACGACTTCTACGGATAGCACGACGAGAATCCAAGCTAGCTTTAATTGCTTGTCCTCTGTGATTTAGCTCACCTACGAAGATGATATTTTCACCTTTTAGTAGCGCAATTCCCGTAGTTTTACTACCGGGATCGAGTTTGATCTCGTAGCTTGCGGGGCGGAACGCCATCGACTGTTCAGTTGTATTGACAGCACGTTTAAGAATGATGGTAAATGGGTATCTACGGAAGACCGCAGCTTCGCCATTCGAGAGTAATCTTCTAGCCACGGCAGGATGAACGGGATGTAGTGGTTGTTTATTTGGGTCCAGTACAAAGGTATAGTTTTGCATGAAATTCTCCCTTGCGGGGTAATGTTTGCTTCGCCAATATTTCAAGAGCTTGTTAAGCTAACAACACTGTTTCAGTGACCGTAAAACTGTTTAATTGTTAGCGACAGAGCAGAAGACTAGCACGCATCTAAGGGTGTCGTGACTCTCGAAATGTAGTCAGTTAAGACTGTGGCTGGTCAGAATGGCTTACTGGATTTCTCCGGCAAGCCTCATGCCTTTAGGCTGAGGTTCCTGACGAGTACAAGTCTGAAAAATGTGCCCCTAAAAACCGCAGTAGCGGTTCACACATTTTAAGAATGGGGAATGGGGAGTGGTCCGTGGGGAAGAGACGGGAGCATCTCAATGAAAGCAGCCAAGCAAGCTAGAAATCTAAGTTTTGAGGCAGAAGGCAGGAGGAAGAACGAAAGAGGAAGAAGGAAGGAGCCAGAAGAAGTGTTTTTACAAATATGAGATGCTCCCGGAAGAGAGAGTGGGGAGTAGCTTTTTCTAATTAGAATCGCTCTGGAAGCAATGTTGAACAATTGCCTATTTGTTTGATAACTTTTATGAAGTGAGCTCGTTTCCGCTTGCATTGGAATGGGAGTGGAGGTCAATAATTCCAGATTCCCCCCCACTCCCATTCCCCCATTCTTAAAATGCTTCGCACAGCAGCAGCCCCACCTGCTTGAGTAAAGCTTTATTGCCATCAGGGCATCCCGACTGAATCAAACATTTAGGACAGCCAGAACTGCAAGAACAACTGCGGGCTAACTCAGCAGCCGCATGAGCTAATTGAGGAAGAGAACGAAAAATAGCTTCCGAGGTTCCCGAACCCCCTTCTGCTAAATCGTAAAAGAGTCCTGCATAGTCATTTGCACCTCTCTTCTCTACCAGAAAATTCACATCATTAGCTGAAGCCAAAATAGTCAGAGGTAAAGCTGCTAAAATTTGATGACCGAAACTGTGAATAGCCAACAAATTCGCGGGGTACTCCCACAACTGCTGATATCCGGGAGGAATCGGCTGTTGAGACTGAAGCAATTCCTGGCGAGTAGCTGTTACTATGTGTTGCAGGTAACATTCAACCGGGGAATTCAAACTAATTTGCAGTACAGGAGTCGCAAATTTGATTTCGTAAGGTTGCTCAAAGTTTACCTCATTAAGAACCGATGTTAGCTCAGCCGAGCGAGTTCTCTTGCCACAAACAGGACAGGCAGTACATTTTGGTAAAGGCTCTCTGTAATTGACACACTTTCTATTGAGACAAGTTAACTCGTAATTGCGAGTCAATAATTGATAACCCGTGACGAGTTGGCTAATTTCTCCCCAAACCAGTTCCAAAATAGCTTGAGCTGGAATTGCCTTACTATCCGTTGAATTGGTTTGAACATTTCCTTCAACTTCTGGAATGACCAACGGGATTTGTTGAGGCAAACTCAAATTCTGCTTGAGGCTGGTATCAGTGTGGCTAATTGCTACAGTAAACAGGCGAGTTTCAGGGGTGTTTTGCAAAATAGCTTTGCCATTCAAGAGCGAGCGCGAAGTATAAGTCACCAAACAGCCGTCTGAGTTTTGCGTGCGGTAAATAGCACCAGGAAATACCTCTCGATAAGCAATCTCCGCACTGAGGACTTCAATCTCTTCTTGAGTATCCGCATCCACCAGTTGTATCGTGCTAGCACCCGTTCCCCCTCGAAAGTTTACATCTTTATGCGGAAAGCCTTTAGCCCATAATTTATCCCGGCTTTTGTGAAGAACACCTTGCTCAATTAAAGCCGTTGCAATTTGAGGAGCGCTCTTGCCAAAGTAGTGCTTGAGCTTATTGGCAGGAATGCCTGTTTCGACAGCCGCGCACATCAAATGTTTGGCAATATCTATGGGATAATTCGCATTAAAGCTCACCAATTCAGATTCGGCTGACACCAACAATTCAGGGCGCTCGGCAAAATAGTTATCCAAAGGTGATTGTGCAATAGGAATGAAGACAATTAAACCGGAGTTTGTGCGACCAGCCCTGCCAGCCCTCTGCCTAAAAGCTTGCAAGCTTCCCGGCCATCCCCTAATAATAGCAAAGTCAAGTTGAGGCAAATCAATTCCTGCTTCGAGAGCGCTAGTGCTGAGGATACACTTAACTGTTCCTGACTGCAAAGAGTTAATAATTTCCATGCGGCGCTCGCTTGTTAAACTGCCGTAGAAAATTGCTACTTGCGACTCAATTCCCGAGTTAGTTTGAGTTACAGCTTCTTGCTTAAAAGTTGCCCACAAGTTCTTAATTGCTTGTCTGCCGTTACCGAAGCAAATTCCGCTTTGCCCTTGCTGCAACAAAAACATAATGATGCGAGCAACATCTGAATTAGCATCATGAGTCGGTTTAGTAACAATTAATTGCCGTTCTGGGACAGCAGCTCCGCTAGAGTTAATCCAAACTAACCGCTCGGGTTTATTGATATTTCGCTTTCGACTTCTACCAGATAGTAACTTCGCTAATTTAACTGGATTGCCAACGGTAGCACTCAATATCAGGAATTGCAGTTTTTGAGAAGAACCTCCGCGCTCGTCTACTGCCAATTTTAATCGGCGAATTAAGCTAGCCATGTTAGCTCCGTAAACTCCGTTAAAAGTGTGAGCTTCATCTAGGACAATATAGCGGAGGCGACTTAAAAAATGCTGCCAAGGCTGACTCCAGTGAACGCCTTTCAGCGCATAGTGAATTAACTCTGGTGTGGCGCTGATTATGCTGGGATTTGCATCTAATAATTGTTCTCGGGTTTTGGGAGGAGTATCTCCAGTTAGAAGGGCAAGGCGCGGGCGCGCAGGCTCAGGAATCAGTTGGAGCAAATCGGCAAGTTTTTGACTTTGGTCGGCTGTTAAAGCTTTCAAGCCATAAATAGAGAGTGCAGTAAATTGATGTTGGAGAATGCCCTCTAAAATAGGCAAGTACGCACTTAAAGATTTGCCAGAAGCTGTTGCTGTGCTGAGGATGACATCTTTGCCCTGGCGCACGGCTTTGAGTGTTTTAATTTGGTGCGAATAAAGCTGTTGAATGCCTTGGCTGTGCAAAGCAGAAATTATTGAAGGCGGCAAGTCTTGAGGAATTTTGTAGAGCTTAGGAGTTGTAGCAGTCGCGATTGTCTGATAAATAACCTCTTCGCCTAAAAACTCACACAAATCGGCTGTTGCAGTTGGCTGCAAGTGGCTTGCTTCTGGAAAGTTATTTTGGTGAAAATCCTGTCTGGCTATTAGCTGGGAAAGAAGGTTGATATAATTGGGAGGCATTGGTCACTCTAAGAATGAATCTTTTCTCTCTTACTACCGATAGGTAGGAAAAAGAACGAGAGAAGAAATTCCAAAAAAACCAACTGGGAGTCGGACTGAATTTGGTGGCAATTATGGGTTTGGGTTCAGGAACTAGGGAAACGGTAGGTCTCTGGCTCACTGCGCGATTACCCTGCCCCGTGAGACGCTAGCATTAACACAGTACACTTGCTATGTATATAGCGGTTCTCAAGCAAGTGAGGTGTCAACTGCCTAAGCTGCTACGCATCTAAAGTGTATGTTGGGAATGAGGGGAAGAGAAGGAGAGGGGAAGAGAGGGAGAGGGGGAGAAAGGGAGAAGGGGAGAGAGTGCAGTTCGGAGTTGAAGGTTGGAATGTAGCAAAGAAGAGAGGGAGAGGGGGAGAAAGGGAGAAGAGGAGAGAGGGAGAAATTTTTACGCTTTTTCTACAAGGATTTAAGTATATAATTTAAAGACGCGACAGCTTACCAATTACCAATTACCAGACTTACCTCATTTAACCCAGAAGTGTTATAGTATCCGATTAAGAATAATAAACCTATGCCTTACAGTAAATTCACTCTCAGCAAAGCTGTAGAAGATTTTCATCTCACAATCATTGAAGGCTCGCGTTTTTTACCAGAAATCCTCCCAGTGACTCCTAGTCTTTTACTACAAGATACTCTTAAAGAAACGATTCCCTGGGCGATCTCGGTGAGTAGCGAAAAAGCTCGTTCGGAGGGGATTATCAATCCTGTGTTACTAGAAGTAAAACGCCAACTTCAAGGACAGATTAGCGTTTTTTCAGGCGAAGAATTCAATGTAGAACCGGAGGCTGAACTCACAGGCTATGTTGACTTTCTCCTGAGTCGTTCCCCGGAACAACTATACATTAAAGCCCCTGCGGTTGTATTGGTGTCAGCCAAAAAAGAAGACCTTAAATCGGCTCTTGGGCAATGCCTTGCAGAAATGGTTGCAGCTCAACGCTTTAACCAACAAAAGCAACAGCCGATATCGACGATTTACGGAACGGTAACTAGCGGTACTGTCTGGCGGTTTCTTAAACTAGAAGAGCAATGCGCGTCCATTGATCTTACAGATTATCCACTACCTCCGGTTGAGCAAATCTTGGGCTTTCTGGTTTGGATGATGCAGGAAAGATGAGCTGCTCTTAAACAGAAATAGCGACCTAGTGCGATAAATAAACTCCAAAACTTCTTTGATAAATTAATGATAAAAACAACTTCTTTATCACTACAGTTAATTAAGACTTACGCATAAACTCTATCTGTAGGGTATGCCGCCGCGCACCTTACTGCTACCAATAGTGTTGCAAAGCAGTTTTTGTGTTCAGAACTGTTAATGAAAGGCTGCCGAATTAACTCGGCAGCGCTTTCCTGTTATTTAAGGTGAGTGAGTTGAGTGATGGTGAGCAAAGCAGGCAACATTGAGTCAGGCTTATCTCCTGTTTTGAGAGCAATTTCTAAATCAAACAAAATGGAGAGCGATCGACTTAAGAAGTTCGTAGATACTTCCTTAACCTCCTGCTTAAGGAAATACAGCCGTTTGGGGTTACTAATTCCGCACATACTAGCAATTTCGCTATCAGAACGTTGTTGGTCGGAATTGATAGTAGCTTTTACCCACAGCCAAGTTTTAAACTGAGTTTGGAGAGTGGCAATAATTGCTAAAGGAAACTCTGCCCGAGATAGCAATTCATCAAGCACCTTAATTGCCGCCACTGCTTGACCTTTTAAAAGAGCTTCGGCAAGTTGAAAACAGTTGGCTGTGGTAGCTGGAACGAGGATTTTAGCAGCTTCTTTCGTAATGCGAGCGCCTGCTGCATAAATGGCTAATTTCTCTAATTCACTGACTCTTCTAGCAGAATCGTTGCCAATCGCTACCGCTAGATAACTGACAGCATCTCTGGCAATTGAAAGATTCTTTTGTTTAGCAGTAGCAGCGATCGCACTTTCAATCAAATCAGTACGCCAAGGAGGAATGAGAGTAAACTCCTTAAGTTTACCAAACAGCAATAAATGCTTGACTACCTTGAGCCGTTTGTCGATAACAGCAGCAGTGAAGACTAAGTGCGTTGTAACAGGTAATTGGGGCAAAATTTGCAGCAATTCTAGCCCCATTTCTCCAAATTGCTTGAAATCGCAATTTTCAACGACAATAAGTTTGTTTCCTCCGCCGAAAGGAACTGAAGCAGCAGCAGAGAGGGCTGCATCCAGGAAAGAAGCATCGAAGCGGTGGATGTTGAAATCTCGCCAGAGAGGATGAGTTTGAGTCTTAAAATTTTCAACTTCTCGTTCAATTGCGTAGGTATCATTCCCAATTAGGATGCTAATCATGCTGCTAACTCTTCCTGTTGTTTGACAGTTACAGTAATAGAGCGGCCTAAAGCTTTAGTAACGATCCGCTGCACGGATTCAAGGTGACTCTGAAACTTATTCGCGTATTTTCTTTCTACTGCTAACACACATGAATCAGCAGAAAGTTCGGCAATTTGAGCGCGGTTTAAGAGGCTACGATTGCCTGGTTTCGCTGCTGCTACTACTTGCGCCCAAGTTGTCTCAAAGTCAGGAGAATCTGCCTCTATTTTTTGAGGGGTTTTATCAAATTTGTCAGGCTGATTAGATGGGGAAGTTGCCGGCAATCGCGTTTCGGGGGCAGCGGGTTTGCTTGACAGCATCAAGTTCAGCAGACAGACTTCTAACCAAGTAGCAGCATTGGTGCTAGTTCTCAATTGAAATTCTGATTTTTGCAATTGTGTACAAGCCGCATCAATTGTTTCAAAATCGAGATGAAGAGCGAGCGAGCGCAGTTGTGAATAGCCTACTGGCCCTGCAATTAAATTCTGGCAGTGGCGCGTTGATTTGACAATGAGCAAATCTCTCATTGCTGCTAGCAAGCTGCTGAGAATCAGTTTGGGGGTTTTGCCGCTGTCAATGAGCGTTCTCGAAGATAGCAGTACGCTTAAGGTATCGCCAGAATGAATGGCTTTGAGAAGGGCGATCAAGTCTTGCTCGCTGATGCTGCCAGATACTTCTGCAACTTGAGTTAGGGTAATCTCTGAGTTTAGCAGTGAAAGCTGAGAAAGTAATTGCAGGGCATCTCTTAACCCCCCGTCGCAGGTACGAGCGAGATCCCGCATGGCCTCACTTGCGATCTCAATAGATTCAGCGGAGCTAATTTTGTGCAATTGTCCGACAATAGCATCAACTGACAAGGCTCGGAAGTTAAAGGTTTGGCAGCGGGAGATAATTGTCGGCAGGACTTTATGTGCTTCAGTCGTACAGAGAATAAATACCACATGAGCCGGAGGTTCTTCAAGGCATTTGAGGAGAGCATTTTGAGCGCTGGTACTGAGTTGGTGGCACTCATCTAAAATCCAGATGCGGTAACGGCTCATCGCTGGCGCAAAGTTGCTGTGTTGTATTAATTCTCTGGCATCATCCACGCCATTGTGAGAGGCAGCATCGATTTCAGTTACGTCTAAGCTTGAACAGGAGTCAATAGTTTTGCAGCTTGAACATTCCCCGCAAGGAGTGGCGGTTGGCTTTTTGCTATTCAAACAATTGAGGGATTTAGCAAGGATGCGAGCGGTTGAGGTTTTGCCTGTTCCTCTGGGGCCAGTAAACAGGTAAGCTTGAGCAATTTTGTCGGAGGTGATGGCATTAATCAAGGTTGTTTTGATGGTGTCTTGACCCACTAATTCTTGTAGGTTTTTGGGGCGGTATTTGAGGTGCAGTGGTTGGTACATTTTGAGTCGTTAGAATACTTCTGGTAACTATTCCCCGATAGGGGAGGCGTGAGCCGTGCCTGAAATTAAACTCATATTTTTTGCAGGAGAGGGCATCAAATTTAGATGCCACTCCCACATGCACGACTATTCTTGCGGAGCGACAATATATTCGCACTCTAAAGCCTCTGTACCCGACGCAGGCGTTCCAAACGGTGCAATCAGTAGGGGAGCGGTAGGAGTTGCCATTAACACCCGCAAATCAGAGCTGGAAATCGCTTTGACTGTATCAATCAAATAGCGGATGTCGCACTTGAGACGAAACTCACAGCCCCAGAGTTTAGCATCAACTGTCTCAGTTCCTGAACTGAGAGTATTGTTGAGTGATGCTCGCACTTGTTGGGCATCTAAATCGAATTCTAAAATAGCTGTTAGGTGAGATTTGTCGCTGTGAGAAGCTAACCTCTCTAACGCTTTTAAAAAGCTCAGCCTCTCAACCACCACTTGATGGCTGAATTCAGGTCGATAGGGAGCGATAATTTGGTCACAAACCGGATATTGCCCTTCTAGCAACTTCGTGGTCAACCGCCAATTATTCCACTCGAATGCGACAAAATTACTAGGTTGCTCTGGCAAACCTTCATAGTAAATCGTAACTTTGTCAGCAGAATTCAAAGAACGCTCCAATAACCGGAGTACCTTAGCAGGGACAGTAAAATTAACTACTTGACCGCTCAAAAGATAGGAATTGCTGCTTTCGTTCAATCCTAAAACCATTGCTACCCGATGCCCATCTGTCGTCCAAACTCTCAGTTGATCGAGTCCTCTGTCTGCGTCGTGACTGAGTTGAAAATTACCTCCTGTTAAAATGCGTTTGTTTTCCTCAGAACTTACAGCAAATAAGCTAGCTTTTAGGACAGAAATTAACACGCTAGCAGGAAGCGTTACAAGTTTCTGTTGAACGCTGGGGATAGCCGGAAATTCGTCCGCAGCTAGCCCGCGAATGGCGTGCTTGCTTCTTGACGCACTCAGAGTGGCACTGACTGATGGAACGTCGCTTCCTTTAATAATTTCAGAAGAACTCTTTAAGGTAAGGCTGCCGTTAGGAAATTTTCCCAGAATGTCAGCAAGTATGGGTGCGGGGAGGGTAAGCTTTCCAGATTGATTGACATTCGCACCAAAGCTCACTTGCATTCCAAATTCTAAATTGTAAGCAGTCAGGTGCAAATGTTGAGTTTCAGCATCAGCTTCAATCAAAATATTGGACAAAATGGGATGGCTGCTATTGCTGGGAATGATGCCTTTCAGAGCCTGTACATAATCGTTGAATTCTCTTGAGTCGCAGGCAACTTCAATAGCTGATGAGAGAGGATAAGAAGAAGGCAATATCGCCTCATTTGACAATATTTCTAGAGAAGGAGCATCGACAGATGGCAGTGCTGCAAAATTTGTGTAAGTTGGCGAGGTTTCTACTTTTTGTGGAGAGATTGTTAAGGGTTCGCAAACCGAGTCAGTTTCCGTTGTTGGTTTGACTGATTTCTTCACAGTTTTGGCAGAATTATGTGCTGTGGCAGTCGAGCGTTTTTTCTTAACTCTTCTCTCCAAATTTTCCTCTTGAGGCGGTGTTCCTGTTAGTCGAGATTTTGCCATAATTAGTCTGGTGTCAGGGTGCGATTAGCCGCTGCGGTAGCAGCACTTATTCAGGTTGTTGAGAAAGAGGAGTGGGAAGGAGAAGGAGAAAGAGAAGGAAAAGGAGAAGGGGAAGGAACCCACGCTTAAAGACATAGGATTGAAGGAGCGACATTATCAAAAGCTATGATGGGGTAAGCTATAGACAATAAAAAATTATGTTTGACAGAGCTTGAAAAACCAATCAATTGCTACGAGTGATTTTTTCCCATTTATTCAGCAAGCTCTAATTCCCCCTGAAAAACAATCTCCCCTACTTTTGTTTCAACACCACCAAGGCAATATCATCAAAAACTTTTTGCTCGCCAATATGCCGCCGCACATCTTCAATTACGACTTGCCGAATTTCCTCTACCCCTAGGTGGTGATTTCTGGATATGACTTCGCACAGTCTCTCCAAACCGTAAAGTTTTCGATTAATATCTTTAGCTTCAGTAATCCCATCGGTATAAAGCACCACTACATCTCCCGGATTCAGCAACACTTGAGTTTGGGCAACAAAATCAGCAATCTCCACATCCAAACCAATGGGGAAACCCAGAGATATTGTATCTATCCGCTCGACGCTGCTATCAGTACGCACCACTATTATCTCTTCATGTTGACCGCTGATATTGAGGATACTATCTTGATACTCTAATAATGCCAAGGTCATATTTTTTCCAGAATTCATCCGCTGGAGATTGCCGTAAAGGGTTCGATTGAGCACATCCATAAACCTCACCGGATCTGTTTCATTACTTTCTTGAAGCGTTCGGACAGCGGTTTGCGCCATAATCATTATCACGCCACTTTCTAACCCGTGTCCCGTAACATCGCCGATGCTGAAATAGACTTTGCCATTCTTAGATAGCACGTCGTAGTAGTCGCCACCCACTTCATCTGCAGGTTCCATAAAAACAGCAATTTCCAAGTCTTCAATTGCCTCAATTTCTGAGGGATTTGGCAGCACCATTTGTTGCAGTTGTCTCGCTACATCTAATTCGGCACTTAAGCGGATGTTCTCTTTTTTCAAGCGTGAGTTGAGCGCAGTAATTTCTTCATAAGCAAGGGCGAGTTGGCGGTTGGAACCAGCTAGTTGAGCCGTGCGCTGTTGCACTTTTTCTTCTAAACTGTGATAGAGGCGAGCATTTTCAATGGAAATAGCAGCTTGAACAGATAATACTTTTAAAAGTTCCAATCTGTCGGCGGTAAATGCAGCCTCGGTTAAATTATTTTCTAAATAAAGAATACCGAGGCAAATTCCTTGATGTTGAATAGGGAGACACAGTAACGATTTAGGATGACGCTGGATAATATAAGGCTCTGCAGCCCAAGTAGCTTCCTTGGTTGCATCATTAATTACTAGAGTTTCAGCCGTGCGCCAAACATAATTGACGATTGATACCGGAATCTCTTGGCTGCTGTCAACTAAGATAGATTGCAAGTGGCACTCGCTACCAAGCGATTGAGCGGTAATAAATAATTCACCCGCTTGTTCTAAAATTAGAGCGCTGCCTGTTGCTCCTGCATTCTCCATCACGACTTTCATTAAAGCTGAAATTAACTTATCGAGATTAATTTCTCCAGATATGACTTGAGAGGCTTCGATGACAGTTGTTAAATCTAGAGCTGATGAAATACCTCTACCAGTGCTACTTGTAACTTTGAGCGCGGCGATTTCATGAGTCATCCGAGTTACTGTATCGCCCAATTGCGCGCCGGGATTTCTAATAAAAATAGGGGCGAGTAATTGAGGATAGCGTTTTTCTAAATCTTCAATTTTTGCTTTGGCTCCCCAGCGAGAGTAAGCGTAATAAGCTGCTATAATGTAGGTTTGAGCAATGGTTTCTTTGCCCCAAGCTAAGTAAAATTTGGCAGCAAGTTCGTTGGCGATTGCTTCTTCATTGACGTACTCGTTTTCTTTGGCGATCGCAATAGCCCGATCGTAATTATCCATTGCTTCTACATTTTCACCCAGAACCCGATGCCGTTCTGCTTCCACCAGATAAAATTTATGCGAGTGATTCATCGGCGCGTGTTCAGCCCAGGTCTTGAGTTTTTGCTGATTGTGTGCTACTTTTTCTAAAATTCGCTCGCGATCGCTGGTGGATGAATCGGTCAAAATCGCTAGCTGTACCAGGGAGTCGTAGAAATGGAATAGGGGTACACACAGAAGAGCGATCGCGCTATCAATATATTCCTCTGCCTTGGCAGTATTTGCGATCGCTTGTGGCAATTCCTCAAACAGATAACAGAGAATCAGCTTGTTTAAATACAAATAGTGCAATCCGTTTCTGTCGTTGCCTTCTAAATGTTGCGACAGTAATTCTACTTCGTCATAAGCTTCACCCACTAAAAGGCAGCGATTTTCCGACTCACCTAATAAGTTAAGCACTGCCTGCCGAAAAATTTCATTATAATTAAACGAGGCAATTTGTTTTAGTTGTTTGAGCGCATGACTGTAAGACGCCATTTCCCGTTCTAATCCAGTTAGTTCGGCCCCAGCAAAATATAAATGGTTACAGGCGTAACAGGCACTGTAAGCCGCAAATTCTAAATCTCCAGTTTCCAAGCCAATTTGGTAACTCTCTAGCAAAGGTTTTAATGTTTTGCGGACTGGTTCTTTCCAATGGGCGACCATACCACCAAAAATAAAGAATGTTTTTGGTTTAATTTCCTTAACGTTGAACTCCGAAGCCACTGTTAAAGCTAAGAGACCAAATTGATAACCCAATTCAATATCTCCCACGACGCCGCACATAATTAACCCATAGGTGGCATAAGCAAAAGCCGACCAAGCAGCATTGCCATATTGCAGGGATAAATTCACCCGATGGCACACCGTCAGCGGATACATCTGAGGCGCAGAAATATAGGTGGCAGAGGATAAACTCGAAAGAATTTGCATCGCTGCCAATTTTTCTGGGTCCGTCATCGCTGGCAAGTTAATCAAGTCCTCGATTGGGCGAGAACCCAAATTTTCTCTCGTTTCCACCATTGCTTGCTGAATATCTGATGGTTGGGTATTTTCTGGAAAATCTATCCCCAAAAGCTTCAGCACTTGTAGCCCCGTTCTCACCGCGTCTAAACCTCGGGTTTGCGCCATGTAGGCTTGAATTTTGACTTCATAGACTTTCACTTTATCCAGCAAAGTTTTAGCTTCGTTCAAAACAAGTGCTGACCACGCCTCCATCTGCTCGAAGTTACCCCCCAGATAGGCTGACTCAGCGGCTAATTCATACAGTGCCAGCGTTCGATCGTAATTCGTTTGCCAGCTATCTGCTGTTAGCAGTTTCATGCCTACAGATAAATAACCGATCGCGGCCGCATAGGCTGTAGAAGCTTTGGCTTTACGTCCCGCAAGTAAATTTAACTGCACCAGTTCGTCTTGTTCTGTTTGACTGTCAATTAAATCGACGGCAATATTCAACTGGTTGACAATATCAAAAATTTTCTCTTCCCGTTCCGTTTCGGGGGTATTTGCCAACAGCAACCGTCCAATTTTCAGATGAGTTGATTGTTTTTGGTCTTCTGGAATTAGAAAATAAGCCGCTTGCTGCACTCGATCGTGGAGAAATTTGTAAGGAACTGTCAGTTCTACATTCTCTTGACTTGTGACCGAAGACTCATATTGGAAGAATTTGTAAACTTCGCTAATCGGAATAACTAAACCTTCTTGCAAAGCTTTCCACAAGTCTGCCGCCGTCTCGGCTTGCGATTTTTCACGGACAATTGCTAGGGTAGCGAGGTCAAAAGTGTTGCCTATGCAAGCTGCTAATTTCAATACGATTTGAGTATTTTCCGGTAGCTTTTGCAACTGAGTTGCCATAAACTCGACAACATCATCGCTGACGGAAATTGTCTTAACTTGTGCAATATTGCACTGCCAATAGTTGCAGCTAAAGTCAAACGATATTAATCCATCTTCGTAAAGCGATTTGAGGAATTGATTCGTAAAGAAAGGATTGCCTTTGGTTTTTGCCAGTACCAGTTCGGTTAAAGAAATTGCTCGCTCTGGCGGACAACTCAGAGTATCGGCAATCAGGCAGTTTAAGGAAGGTTGGTCTAAAGGTGCTAAGGTAATTTGATTGACCGTCGCATTAGTTTCCTTAATTTCATCTAACGTCAGCATCAGCGGATGTGCGGGAGAAACTTCGTTGTCTCGATAAGCTCCTATTAGCAACAGACAACGGGTATCCCCATCGCTTAAAAGCAATTGCATCAACTTCAAAGAAGCTGAATCTGCCCACTGTAAATCATCTAAGAAAATCACTAAAGGATGTTCTTGAGTCGCGAAGACTCGGATAAACTTTTGAAACAGCAAATTGAAGCGATTTTGAGCCGCACTTCCTTCTAGTTCGGGGGCGGGTGGTTGCTTGCCAATCAGCAGTTCTAGTTCGGGGATGACCTCAATAATGACTTGGCCGTTTTCTCCCAAAGCGGCTAAGATTTTTGCTTTCCATTTCTGCACAACAGCCGCAGTTTCAGTCAGCAGTTGTCGCATTAAATTTTGCAGAGCTTGTACCCATGCCCAAAAGGGAATGTTGCGATTAAATTGGTCGAATTTTCCTTTAATAAAATAACCGCGTTGGCGGACAATGGGTTTGTGAACTTCATTGACAACGGCAGTTTTACCAATGCCGGAAAATCCTGCTACTAGCATGATTTCTGAATTTCCAGAACTGATGCGTTCAAATGCTGCTAAAAGCGTTTCTACTTCAATTTCTCTGCCGTAAAGTTTTTCTGGGATAACGAAGCGTTCGGAAATGTCCCTTTTTCCTAATTCAAAGGGTGCAATCTTACCGCTAGCTGCGTACTGTTCTAAACACTTTTCTAAATCGTATTTAATCCCAAAAGCTGTTTGATAGCGGTCTTCAGCAGTTTTTGCGATCAATTTCATTACGATGTCATTTAAAATTTGGGGGATGGCGGGATTTACTGCAATAGGGGGAATGGCTTGACGGGCAATATGACAGTGAACTAATTCCATCGGGTCTGTCGATAGAAAAGGCAACTGACCCGCTAGCAGTTCGTAAAAAGTTACGCCCAAGGAGTAAAAGTCAGTACGATAGTCAATGCCCCGATTCATGCGTCCCGTTTGTTCCGGGGAGATATAAGCGAGGGTGCCTTCTAACTGATTGGGGTTTTGAATTTCTTGGCTTTCTCTGGGTAAAAGCGAGGAAATACTGAAGTCAATCAGTTTGACTTGTTTAGTTTTAGGGTTAATTAAAATATTCTGGGGTTTAATATCTTTATGAATAATTCGGCAGCGATAAAGTCCTTCTAGCGTCGTGACAATTTGAAGAGCTATGTCAAAAAAATCAGCGAGGTTATCGGTAATTTTTCCGGTTTTTGACAAAACCGGGGAAGTCAGGTAGTTAGCCAGGGAAATGCCACCATAATTCTCCATTATTAGGGCAAAACCATTTCGATAGTTTTCCAAGCTTAAATGTTTGACAATTCCCGGAAAGTCGAGATTTTTGGCAATTGTGTATTGATTGCGGAACTGTACCAGTTCGGTGAATGCTGGATACTCAGACTGAAGCAGTTTGATTGCAACTGGTTGACTGTCTAACTCTTTAATTCCTAGGTAAACTTGGGTTCTGTTACCATTGTAAATTTGTTCGGTGATGTAATAGCCAGGAATTTTTAGAGTTGTCATTTTCACTCGATATTGGTAATTTACAATTATTAATTCTTGGCTTATCGATATACATCATAACATCGACTTTAGGGCTGTATAAGTCATTCATTGTATATTGGCTAATTTTTAGCCTAGATAGAAGAATGAATCTTGGACCTTACAAAATTACATTAACGTTATCCTTTATTTAGTAAACTTACAAACAAAATCTAGAATCCCAATATTAAGTCTTGTTAGGATTTATTATCATATATTAACTATTCATAAATTTTATTGCTCGATCGAGGGGACTAATAACTTGTATGAGTAATATTGTTGGCACGCAGATAAATTAATGGGTAAGATTTAAAAGTCAGTACAAGGCTCAAACTGAACGGGTATCTTCGGGGAGTTGTTAATGGATACAATTTTAGAAGTGTTCTTTCTACCACCGATGGCGATCGCGCGTTTAGGTAGCAGCGATACACCAATGGAAAGTTTCACTTGGACAGAAGATCCCAGCGTCTTTGGGGGCGATATGACTATTATAACCCCCCAAGTCAGCTTAGAAGTCAGAGAAGATGGCTCTCTGTGTCCTGACCTACCTCAGTCGATTCGCTTTCGGGATGGCAAGTCCTTGCGACCAGTTGCTCCCTTTTTTGAGTTGTGGGTAACGGTTCAGTCAGGCAAGGATGGCACGATTAAGGAAGTGCCCCTGACCTTAAATTTACTAGCCGAGTTGGGCGCTTCCACTGAAAACATTCGGTATCGGATAACAGCAGGAAACCGGAAAGCTTCCTTCCGCACGGGCGATCCCGCTTGTTCCTACACTGCAATGGTAGAAGTGGCTGGCCAGGATTGCCAGCGTTACCCCCTGCTAGCATACAGCCGTCACACTGCGGGTCAAGAACCTCTAGTTTTGAAAGACCATCCCATTCCTCTGGGTCACTTCCAAGTCATGCGTCCGACTCCCGAAACCAAGTTGGGGGTAGACTTGAGTCAATTGCGCGTTCGCTTCACTCCTGCTAAAGGAAAAGTCTACGGCCCGCCAAGCGCGATCGCAGGTCCAGCTTCTGGGTTACCCCCCGGTGAAGCAGCAGCGCCTCTTTCAGAAGCGGGTCGCGTTTATGAAATTGTACCGCCAGAAAATCGCATCCTCAACGAAAATACAGTGTGGTCAAAGTATATTTTGGGACGAGAATACGACGATGCTTTACCCTCCGATAGTTATGACGGCGCGAATGTGGGGGATAACCGTTCCTGGGGAGTGGTGGATGATAGTTGCGATGCCGTTATTGAAGCTTACCTAGCGATCGCCTCCGAGCGCTACGTTGCTACGGCGCGGGTCTTGGTCGGCCCACCGGATTTTGCTCCGGATCGCCGTCCTTTTTACTCGATCGCTGATGACCTCGCCGACCGGGATCTGGATTCAGTACAGGTAAATAAAGACACTGAGCAAGTAACGGCAGAAGAAATTCAAGATTTATTCCACCGCATCTATGAAACCGTAAGCTTGATGAGTCTGGATTCAGCACGCACCCGTTCGATTCGGGAAAATGATTCAGACGACCAAAAGCCTAACTTTCCGGGTATGCCCCAAATCGACAAACGCAGTTTGTCGGGGGAAGATGTTCCTTATGTCGATAAAAGCCCAGATTTGCTGATTTCTTCAGCCCCTCAAGAAGAGAGCATTAGCGTTAAACGCGATCGCTTGCCCTATAAAGATGTCGCTCATTTCGTTCACACGCCCCTCACCGATATTGATACCCTAATCCATTTTTTCCGCAGTCACCAAAGGCACATCGAGCGGCTGATCCGTCCTCCCTTCGGTCATTTCCACCAACTAACAGATAATCCGCCACCGAATTCTGAACCCAACCCAGATTTCCGCGACCCTCGCATTTTACGCGACAAACTCTACGATATGCGGATGCCGCCCTATATGCGCGACTCAGATGAAAATCCTCTATCTCTGACTCGACGGCAGTATGAGGAATTGATGGCATTGGTGAAACTGTTGAACGAACCGCAAGCAAAATAGCGGTTTTAAATCGAACCAAGAAGGGAGTTGTCATGGCTGAAGAAAATAACACAGCAAAGAAAATTTTTCCTCGCAATTTAACTGCGAGGGCTGCCTATCAAGTAGCGGGCAATCCTGTCACTACCCGCTTGGAATCTGGGGTAGGTAACTGTTATCCGGGGTTGGAAATGCACGTTCCTGCCCTCGATCGCCGATTTTTTCCAGGGCTGCTGTTTACCTTTGTAGACTTGGCTGATAATTCACCTCCTTATACCGAACCCGGGCGGCGAGGAGCAAAGCTAATTTATGTCGATCTAACCGATCCACAAATAGATCGCAGCAACCCCAAAGTTACCGAACTTTACCGAGAACTGTCTGGAGATAAGGGAGCAAATTTGGCTGCGGGAACCTGGTACCTGCACTCGATCAAGCAGGACGGGAAAGAAATTTTTATGTACGAATATAGCAAAGATGGTAGTCGCACTCCCTTGCAAGGTTTAGTCGTCTGGCGTTTAGTCAGCAGTCTGAAACCTGAACCTGCGGCTTTAAAGATTAAATTGATCCAGCGGGATACCAATTTTCCTTTATCAGAAATCGAATTGACAGGTTGGCGGCGGCGTTACGTTGATCCGAAAACGGGAGTTATCGACCTTGCCTACTCTCCCGGTGAATTGGGACAGAGTTTGTGTTCTCCTTGGACGCATGATTTTCGTGATTGTGCTTGTCATTATTGGGCTTCTAATCATCCCGATGTCGTGTATGGTGCGATCGCTCCCGATGAAGAAATCCTGCCCGATGGCGAGTCAGCTAATCCCATTAAAGCCAATACTCCCATTGACTGGTTGCGCGAAGATCGATCGCCCTCTGGTACAGTAGCGGCGATGAATACGATCGACAAAAATCGCCCTTTCCAGTTCGACCATTTCCAAATTAACCAACGCTGGGAAGAGTTAAATATTGTCTTGCAGGGTCATGAAATAGGAGAAACTTACCAACCTCAACCCCGCGAAGCTGACCCCGAACCATTTAGTTCTCCTGCAGAATTGGCAGCCGAACTGCGAGAGAAATTAGCTCCCTTAGAAATGGCTCTGGCTTTGGAATATTTGTATGCTCGTTATTCGATTAAAACACCTGAAGAAATTGAAGGCGAAGTCTGGCCTACTCTCAAGTCAGATGTCACTTTCATGCGGCATTTTCTGATGATGGTAGCAGCAGGTGAAATGACTCACCTGCGCTGGGTAAACCAATTGCTTTGGGGACTTTACCAAGCTGGATTAATTGAGTATTACCAACCAATTTTGAGCCCAGCTACCGAAATCCCGATAGGTCGTCATAACGAGCCGCGCCCCAGACAACTCCGTCCGCTCACTCTAGAAACGCTAGAGGACTTTATTAAAGTCGAAAAACCGAGCGGATATATTGAAGGAGCTTACGCGCGGGTTGTTGCCACTTTGCGCCAACCGGAATATCAACATCTGAATCATTTATACGAACTGGCGATTCGGATTGACACCGACGGCGTGCAGCATTTCAGCCACTTTCGCGATATTAAGACGGCTCTAAAATCCTACCCGAAAGATAGACCCGATCTTTACCTTCGCAAGGTTCGAGTAGGAAGGCATAATGAGGCTAATGAAGCCCTCAAATTGTATAACGACATTATCCTTCCTCAACTTTACAACGCCTACTCTAGTTTCTCTGACAAAGACTTCCACACAGGTGGCAAACAGACTCATTTTGCTAGGGAGGCGATGACTAAGCTGAATCAAATTGCCGATGAACTGGCACGTCAGGGAATTGGTATTCCCTTCTGGGAAGACTAATTTTAGGTTGGGTTTTCTACTTCTTTTAAAATCTTTATGCGCGTTAATTACTTGAGTGATGGTTCGGAAGTAGTGTCAAAATTTCATTTTTTTGACACAGAATATGGCTTACATATGCTGATTGCCGATGGCTCTCAAGTTTATGGAATAGAGCCAGAATTACAACAAGAAATAGAGGCAGCAGCCAAACAAAATACCGATACCGTCGAGATCCTTCTCCAACAATACGGATTGACTGCCAAAACCTTTATAGACGGTCAACCGTTGTCACAACCGCCATTAAAAGCACTGTCCCTCGCTGTTGCCCAGAAATGTAACCTAGGATGCACTTATTGTTACGCCCAAGAAGGCAGTTTCGGGGGGTTTGCCAAAAATATGTCTTGGGAAGTGGCAAAAGCCGCTGTGGAGCGATTATTTGAGGAAGCGCAACCCGAAGAGCGCGTGAATCTCTCTTTTTTGGGAGGAGAACCTTTAGTAAATCGTCAATTAATTCAGGCTGCCACTCAGTTAGCTTTCGGTTTATCGCAGAAAAAAGGTGTGAAAATTGGCTTTTCAATTACAACGAATGGTACTTTGCTTGAACCAGAGGATGCAGACTTTTTTGAGCGGTATGGATTTGCCGTAACAGTAAGTTTGGATGGTGTGGGGGAAGTTCACGATCGCACCCGTTCGTTCAAAAGTGGCAAAGGCAGTTACGAGCGAGTCATGGCTAATATTAAACCGTTACTATCCCAGCAACGACAAATGCAAGTTTCCGCCCGCGTTACGGTAACACCTAAAAATTTGTACCTGCGAGAAACCTTGGAGCATTTTATCGGTTTGGGATTTCACAGTATCGGCTTTTCTCCCATGCTGAGTTCGCCAACAGGACGCGAGCAAATGGAAACAGAAGGTCTCCAAGTGATGCTCGCACAAATGATTGACTGCGGGCAAGAGTTCGAGCGGCAAACAATTGCAGGAAACCGCTATCCCTTTGCCAATATAACTTCAGCAATACAACAAATTCATCGAGGCACTCATAGACCCTACCCTTGCGGTGCAGGTGCAGGATATATGGGGGTATCTGCGGAGGGAAATCTCTCTGCTTGTCATCGCTTTGTCGATGATGAGGCTGGTTTTATGGGCAGTCTGAAAAACGGGATCGATCGAGAAAAACAAGATCGGTGGTTGGCAGAAAGACAAGTCGATCGTCAAGAACCTTGCAATAGCTGTTGGGCGCGTTATTTGTGCAGCGGTGGATGCCATTATGAGGTGATTCATCGCGGTAGACCTGCTTGCGATTATATTCGGGGCTGGTTGCATTTTTGCTTGCAAACTTACGTCAATCTATTAGAAAAATGTCCGGCTTATTTTATGGGCGATCGCATTCCTATTTGAATTAACAGGACTTAGGCAAAAAAACCGGGCTTCTATGAAAAATCTTCGCTTGGGAATTAGATATTTATGCAGAAACTAAGTTTCTAGGTTCCTAACGCAGAGGCAAAGAAAGCGGATTTATTGAGACAATTTTTAAGCTAAAATCCCAACTCTCAAATCTCAAATCGAATGACTGCTAATTTCCCGATTGAAACCGAAGTTTGTGTGGTGGGCGGTGGGCCTGCTGGTTCTAGTATTGCTCGCAGGCTGGCACTTTTAGGTCACAATGTTTGTTTGATCGAACAAGCGACGTTTCCTCGCCCCCACATCGGGGAGTCTTTGCCGCCGTCTATTATACAGGTGTTTGAATTGTTGGGGGTGCGATCGCTAATCGAAGCAGCGGGTTTTTTGAGAAGCCATCGCGCGCGAGTTCGTTGGTCAAGTACCGACAATAGTTGGCAGTCGCACCCGGGAGAATCTGGGTTTCAGGTCGATCGCGGTCGATTTGACCAGTTATTATTAGAAGCAGCCAAAGAAGTCGGGGTAGGTGTTTTGCAACCGGCACGTGTCTCTCGTCCCCAACGGCAAGGACAATATCAATGGTTGGTTCCCGTTCGTTCGGGCGATCGCCACTACACCATCAAAACACGGTTTCTGGTTGATGCGACGGGAAAACACAGCCCCCTATCTGGGAAAAAACAGCGTTATTCTGCGGCGACATTGGCATTATACGGTTATTGGAAAAACACCAGTTTTCATGGTGCAGAAAGTCGCGTGGAAGCAGGTGCAAATGAATGGTTCTGGGGCGCATATTTACCAAATGGTACTTTCAATGCAGCGGTTTTTCTGGATAAGCAGCGGTATGCCCAAATAGGAGGCGATCGGCAAAAATTCTATGAAGATATACTAGCAAAAACTACTTTATTCCCAGACTGTTTGCAGGGCAAGTTAGAAACTCCGGTGCAGATTTGCGATGCCTCGTCTTATTTTACCACAAATCCGATAGGGCTAGATTTTATCCGAGTTGGTGAAGCGGCACTTTCTATCGATCCGTTATCTTCCCAAGGCGTACAAGTGGCAATGATGTCTGCTTTTACTGGCAGCATTGCAGTACACACAATTTTAACCCAGCCAGATAGCACCGATGCCGCGATCGCTTTTTATCGCGACAGACAGAGAGAAACGATCGTTCGCAATCAAAAAACAGCGGCCCAATTTTATGCCGAACAAGATATTTATCCTGCTACTTCTTTTTGGCAAAGTCGCGCCCATAAGCCCCCGATCCAAAACCTAACTGAATGGCAATTGAATACTTCTCTCTTTAACCTCAACACTCGCATCCAGTTGTCGCCCGCGGCAAAACTGATGCTTGCACCTGTCATCCAAGGGAATTTAATTGAAAAAGTTAAAGCCTTGCACCATCCGGGATTAGATCGACCTGTAGCTTATTTAGGAAACGTTGTGATCGCCAGCTTCCTCGAAGAATTGGTTGCCGGACAAACTGTCTTGGAATTGATGCAGAAATGGTCAAAACAGCAAACTTTGCCGAGTTGTTGGCAATTGCTGCAATGGTTTTGGTCTCAACATATTCTCGTCCCGTTTTGCCCCTAACTTATCTATTATTAAAAGGAAAAACAATGACTTTCACTCGTGCTCATCTCAATCAAACCGAACAAAACTACTTATCAAAAGCCTATCGCTTTGAAAGAGCAGGTTGGATATTTTTACATATTGAAGGTGCTCCATTTGAACGAGGGTTTCAGCACGGCTATTTACTTGCCAAAGAGCTAGACGAAGCCTTAAAAACGATTAAATTTACCAGTAACTGGGATACAGGAGATACATTTGAGTCCTTGGGGAAAGCAGCAATGGATCTATACGATCATTGGTTAAACAAGGACGAGTTAGATGGGGAATTTAAAACTGAGCTTGAGGGAATTGTAGCTGGAGCTTTGAAGGCGGGTGTAGAAATTTCCTATCCAGAGATTTTAGCTTGGAACGCTAATATAGAACTGTTGGGTAATTGGTGGCCCCAACATAAAAATACACAACCCGGAGAATTCCTGCGAGGTCATCACTGCAATTCCTTCATCGCTACGGGTGACAAAACAACCGCAGACGGTGGAATTGTTCTAGCTCACAATACTTGGGATACATACATCAACAGTAACTCCGCCAATATCGTCATGGATATTCATCCAGATCGGGGAAATAGCATTTTAATGCAGAGTGCGCCCGGTTTTTTGCACAGCGGTACTGACTTCTTTTTAACAGGTATTGGAATTATTGGTGCCGAAACCAGCATTGCTGGATTTTCTGGATATGATGAAAAGAAAGCTCCTGAATTTTATCGAGTCAGAAAAGCCATGCAATATGCCCAAAGTCTTGATGAATGGATGGAAATAATGCAGGTTAATAATAATGGGGGCTATGCCAATAGCTGGTTAATTGGAGATATCCGCACAGGAGAGATTGCGCGGCTGGAATTGGGATTAAAATATGTCGGTATAACCCGCAAGCAAGAAGGATATTTCTGGGGATGTAATGTCGTTGAAGATCCGAGAATTCGCAATCAAGAATGCGATAACGTAGGGTATTCCAACCTACTCCAAAGTGGTGGGCGTCGGGTGCGTTGGGAGCAACTCCTGGCTGAGTATTGCGGGAAAATTAACATTGAATCTGCAATGGCAATGATTTCCGATGATTACGATGTTTACCTCAAACAACACAATTCATCAAACCGCACCATCTGTGCTAGGTTCGATCGCGATCCTGCTGCCTTTAATCCTCTAGAATTCGGGCCTTACTATCCTTATGGAGCTAATGATGGTAAAGTAACGGATAGTACGATGGCTAAACAAATGAGTTTCTTGGGTCGCTACGGACATCCGGACGGCTCAACATTCAAGGCTAAACAATTTTTAGAAGAACAGCCTCAGTATGCTTGGCAAGGTGAGTTTCTCAGAGATAAACCTCATCAGCCGTGGGTAAATTTTTCCGCTCGTAACGAGGGATAGATTTAGGCAAAAAATGGTCGCTCTGCGTTTACAGTTATAGAAAACATTGCATTAGGGAAACTTAAATCTGTTAACAGATAAAAATTAGTAGCGGTCGATAGACAGTTTTCTGTTTTGAGTAAAATTTTATTGAGTCTTTAAACAGCAGCCCATGTTTTATTTGATATTAGGACTTACGCAACTGGCAGACTCCGATCGATTTGTAGGATGCGTCAGACTTTCGTTATAAGGCGATTATCGAGGGTTTGGGATAGTAGCGCACCTTACTAATTGTGCCAGTTACATAAGTCCTGTACTTGTAGGGTGCTGATGGCACACGTACTACTACAGATAGTGTAAAGATTGATTCATGCAGCGTAAGTCCCGATGGAGAAGCTTTTTGAAAGTTGAGTGTTACTGACTGTTTTCTACAAACGTATGTGCCTCTTGGTTGAAGACTTTACCTCTTGGTTGAGAAGTTTACATTGTACTTGAGAATTTTATTGTTTGAGTACGAGTCATTGGGGGCAACAAATAATATCCGATATCGGCAGCGGCTTGCACCGACATAATAAAGTCGATGGTACTCTTTAAGTTTCTGTTGCCTGCTCAAATCTTGACCGATTAACAATCTGCTGAAAAGGTCGCTTCCGTCAATACCAACTTCATCAAAAGTGCTGCCTTGCGAATTGTGAATAGTCAGAGCAAAGCAATTGTCAATTTCAGCAAACAAGTCATCTTTGAACCAGTAATATTTCCTCCAAAGAAATCCATTGCGTTTAGCGCTCTTGAGCTTTTCTTTAAGTTCAGCCTGGTAGCGCTTATTTTCGGACTCGTGCAGGACAAAAATTTGCCGAAATAAACCGTCATCAGTCACAATTTTTAGCAGCCAAACTCGATAGCCGGAGTGCTGGTTAATCTCAACTTCCTTGACGGTAAATTCCGTTGAAGTCGGCAAAATTACGGTTTTGCCGTCAGGTGCCATGACGGGTTTTTTGGTAATTAGCCTTTCTCCCGGTACAAATCTGGATGCAGCTTGACCGTAGACTTGTTCCCTGATAAGCTGATTGTAGTAGTTGACTCGTTTGTTAGTCCAGCACAGAATTCTGAAGCAATCGGGATTTTGACCAAATTCTAGCTCGATCGTTGTGACAGCATATTGTAGCAGCGTTTCTGATTTAACTTTGAATGCACCGTTTGACTTGTCTCCTTTTTTGTATTTGGAATGCGGCAAAAATATGTCGGTTTTTTTATTAACAAAAGAGCGGCATTCTGTTATGAAATCGAGCACAGGGCTTTCCCCTGCTTGCCGGACAACTTGGGTCAGTACAGCTTTATTGGTAATGCTGAAAGCAGGCGACTTTTTTTCTCCTACAGGATTGAGCTGAGCAGGGTCGCCCATTAAAATTAGCTTGCGGTGATTGAAGAATGTGCGTTCAAAATTGCGTTCTATCCATTTCCACAATTCGCTTCCAACCATCGAACATTCGTCGAGGAAGATGATATCGTAGAGGTGAAGGCTGCTGGAACTTGTCTGTGACAAGGCTTTTTCTTGTTCTTTTCTGACCATGCCCAATCCTAAAAGTTGGTGTATCGTCAGAAAATCTACTCCGAAAATGCCTTGAGACGCTGCCATTTTTCTGAGGATGCCGACTGCTTTGTTAGTAGGTGCTGTGAGGGCAATGCGTTTGCTTTGACTCAAGAGTTCTTGGATAATTTGGAAGACTATTGTGGATTTTCCAGTTCCTGCGTAGCCGCACAGCAAGAAGAATGACTCGGTAGTGGTTAGAAAGGTTCTCAATTTGTCGATGGCTTGCTGCTGTTGCGGTTTGAGCGTGAAGGGAAATTGTGTAAGTTTCTGGGGTTGTTCGAGTAAGGTTTGAATCATTAGTTAGCGTCCATTACTAATTTTATCAACCTCTGATTAAGCGTTAGCTTGACGGAGAAGTCTTTCAAGAGTAGGTTTTTTAGATTCCTGGCAAGGAAGAGAGGGAGAGAGGGAGAGAGAGGGAGAGAGGGAGAGAGGGAGAGAGGGAGAGAGGGATAAGCGATAAAGCCCGGATTTCGCCTTGTTATGCCTTTAAAACTTGCCTCTTGCTTGCCCTCAATTTCTGAATTGTAAAAAACCTACCCTTGAGGGGAGAGGGGGAATGGACGCTTATTAAGTAGTCCGATAATCCGTTTTAATCGCTCATAATTTACGCAGCGAGAATGATTTTTTGTCATTCACAAGTGTTGCCTTTCACTGCGTTCTGCAATAGGACTTACGTTACGCGAAAACCAGTTTTTTTTTATGAAAATACTGCATTTTAGTCTTTAACTGGAGTGAAAAACCCAGTTTCTTTGGTATTTATGCGTCCAGGACTCTGCAAGTAAACTCCAAATCCCAAACCCTTATCTTGCCCTTACAATTGTAAGTCGTGTTAATAAAAATTTTAAGACAAATAGGAAATTTTTCTTTGTTTTGTCCAGGCAAAAAAGTACCGTCCACACCCTACGAAGTGCTTGCTACTTCCCACTCATCTCGTAAATGGCGTCCTTTCTAAATCAAGTTCAGCAACTTTGGCGAGAGCTTCTAAACGCTTGTTTAATGTTTTATGTCGGGGACATTCTACAGCGTACTCGTATTTATAACCTGTATGTTGGAGTTCAGAAATTTGGCAATCAATTAAGTTGCTCAGGTGTCCGACTAGCTTTTTAACAGGTATTAGCCACGCTTTAGCTAGTGCTTTAGTACGGAACCCAATCCAAGCTGTAAAGTAGGAGCCGTCTTCGCTAATTTGATAAGCCACATTGGGCGATAATTTAACAATAGGTTCGATGCGGGCAATACCCAAACCTTTGAGTTCTGTCAAGCTGTAACTTTGGAGTTCTCCGCTGTTCCACTGAATTTGAAATGGACGTGGCTCTTCAACGTTCAAGCGTTGGACTGTCCCCATTTGTTGAACTCCTTCTCGGTGCTGTAAAATGCCATCTCCCTCTCTAAATCCGTAGAATCCTTGTTTCTTTGTTAAGTTTTCTAACTGCTGCTTCCAGGCTTCTTCCCAAGCTATGTCAAAGTCGAGAAGTTGGTAATTTTCTTCGCTCAATTGTTGAGCCAGTTTTTCTTTTAACTGCTGTTTGTAGATTGGCATAGCGAATTCTAAAAAGTTGTCGGGTACTTCGAGAGCTAAATGCGTTTTAGCTCTGATTCTGAGATCGGTAACAGATAAATAGCTGGCGGCTTTTAAGTGCTGGGGTGTCGGGATATCTATGGTACAAATTGTCGGGTAGCCGGGAAAAAAGTTGATGGGAAAGTGATACAATTGGTCGAGAACAGAGATGAGAATGTGCTGTTCAGTGAGCGATTCTACTTTGAAACGAGTTGCGTTACTAAATTGTATCTGTTCGGAATTAGCGAGTACGATAGTTGTGCAAGCTGGAAGTTCTCCCGCAGTATTTTGAGGGATAAACTGAGGCAGGATGGAGATTTTAAGGGCGCGAATTTCATCAAGGCTATAAGTCCAAGAAAATGCCTTTTCGCCCGAACTTGCGTCCCAAGTAATTGTCACAGGTTTTTCAGTTTTGTTGAGAGAAGTAACAATACCGTATTGGTTGCCTGTTTTTACGATATCGTTTAATTTGAAGGGATGTTCTTCAGCAGGTACATCCGCGAGAAAAGGAAAAATTACTGCAATCACTTCTTTAATTTGAGGGGAGTGCTGGCTTACTGATTCAGGAAAGGTTTTGTGGGGGTTGATATTAGAGTTGTTAGCATTCATAACCATAAGAAGTGGTGAGCTCTTAACTTCTCCCGCTAGGGGGTAGCTTTTAACTTAGAGCGTTTCTCAAGCAATGGTTCTTGCTTCTTGCATTGCCGGAAATGACTTAGCTGTTGTTAGAGGGGGGACTCTGTTGCAATCGCCAACTATACTGGTATCAGCCAGCCCTAGGAGCGTACAGCTATCAACTTTAGGATTATTACTCATATAATTAGAGAAATCGATACAAAATGCGATGGCTCTGGAGCGTCAATTAAAACTCTAATAACAAGCTCTAGTTAGTAGAGTTTAACAAACCCGGTTTTGAGCATCTATCACTCCAGTTAACAGCCCCCAGTAGATAAAAAATTACCCCAGCTATCAGTAGGAGCTGTAGCTGGGGTAATTCGCCCGAAAGCGGATATATTAATCTAACACAGCTATATCGATTAATTCGATTTCACATAGAGCTGCGTCGTTATTCTTTAGGCAAAGTAGGCTTGGGTGGGATGTCAAAAACAATCACAAATGTGAATTCTTTGACAAACCGCTGCAAAACCCGAAAATGATCGTCTGCATCCCTCCTCCTGCGAAATCGCGCCACAACAATACGCTGACAATTAGGAAGCAGCTTAATGATGCACCACGGATGCAATCTCTCAAAATAAGTCATTTTAACCTCACCAGCGACAGTAATAGGTTGCGTTCTTTTTTCCTTGCTTGCCATTACGCTAGTTGAGAGAATATTCTTCAAGACAGGTCACGCTGACCTTGACAATTAATTAGGTTTGTGCTTTAAACTGCTCAAATTCTCTTCTAACGCACCTTCTTATCTTCGGAATGCGGACACAGCAAGTTCGCCAGTACGTCGGGAATCTCCTCAAAGTGTTCCAGCAGAAAATCCATTACTGCCAAATGGCGCAAATCAACAGCAGTAGGAAATCTTCGATTTTTCCCCCGCTTAAACCAACCCTGTACTGTCGAATCAGAGCGGGAACAAATGGAGGCAATTTGCTCGTAACTTACCCCCCACTTGACATAAAACTGTTTCGGCGTCATTCCCAATTGGCATTGGCTGTAAACTGCAATCAAATTGCGTTCTCTATCTGTCAAAGTAGGCGGCTTTTTCATCCTCATACCTCTCTAAATCTTCTTCCCACGCCGTGTCAAATTGACACCAAGCTGTACTCTTGGAATTAGGAGCCAGCCAAATTACGTAGCACCACATCCAGCAGCAACGGCGCGGTTCGTAGTTGTAAAAATTGCCAATAACTATTCCCCAGTCACATTCTTCACCAACATCTGCCCAGCGCACCATCTCGCCACACTCAAAGCGCGGGGGATGAATTTTGGCAAAACTTGCAGGCAACTCAATTGAAGGTGGTATATCATTCAAATGTTTTAGTGGCAGGGCCGAAATCAAATCTCGCTTTCCTTTTGAGATTGACATGAGTTTTTAACTGTGCATCGACTGCAACAGATTTGTTTTGATAGGTTTTTATGCCAATTTCTTGATAAAGAAATTGCAGCGCGATATTTCCTTAAATCAATCAATTGGAATCTATATTTGACCGACTATTTCCCAATTTAAACTCTGGCTAGGTTATCAATTTTTTGAAATCCCGCCCAATCGCGTTGATATCAAATCCGGTTGCAGCAGACTTGTATAGTAAAGGTGTAGTTGCTTTCGTCAGTGAGGTGCGATGATCGACAAACGTCTCCAAATCGAACCACACCCGGAAGTAGAAGAACTATTGGAGAATATTGAGGACTTGTTCTTCAGAATATAACCAGCCAGCAAAAAAGGTTGCAGGTAGAATCAAACAATAGTATAATTAGATTAGTTACTAATAATTTTCTTGGTGGCGCGGTGTTATGAACGCCCAAAAACCTGTTACCTTCAGAGACCTCATCGACGCGATCGCCACATTGCCGATTATCAACTTTCCCGAGAATTCGAGTCAGTTGAATAGCAATAAGCGGGAAGTGAGTTGCAACAAGCGCCTCCGATTGCCCAGAAAGCGATTAAGCCGGATTTGGTTGGCCATCAAAGAATAGAAGCCAGTTAGCCTACTTGACGTAATGTCCCTTTCGTCCAATAATGAAGGAATTTACCCGTCAAGGATGCGCCGTGAAGGTTCAAGGGAATGGGCGCGCTAAGATTTTGACGCCCGCAGAAATTGACCGACTGTTTGACCGGGGTTTTATTACAGCAAGGGACAGGCTTTTGTTTGCTGTAACTTTTTACTGCGCCTGCCGCATTTCAGAGGCGTTAGCTTTAACAACTCACGACATTGTTGGGGGGTCAGTCACGTTGCGAAAAGCGACGACAAAGGGGAAATCAGCAACGCGAACGCTGCCGCTCCATCCTATGCTGGCTAAGTATTTAAAGGCTTACAATCCAGATGTGGGTTTTTTGTTTCCGGGGCGAGACAATACGAAGCCTTTGACTCGCGCTCAGGCGGATGTGATTTTTAAAGAAGCTTGCAAGCGGGTAAGAATTAAGGGGGCTTCAACACATTCGATGCGGCGGACGGCGCTGACTAATTTGAGCAATGCGGGGGTGCCGCTCCGGGTGATTATGGAGATTTCGGGACACAAAAATTTGTCGAGTCTCCAGCGCTATTTGGAGGTACAGCCGGAACAGCTTGTCAAGGCGATAGGGATCTTGAAGTAAGGCGACCGAGCTCAATATTTTCCTGTCCTTTAATATTACGGCAGTTTATAGATATTCCGAAACCGACAGCATTCAGCATCAAACAGCAACTTAACCGTTCCCGTTCCGCTATTCCGTCCTTTCAATCCAATAATTTCAGCGATTCCCCTATCAGGAGAATCAGGATTGTAATAATCGTCCCTGTAAACTCCAAGCACAACATCCGCATCCTGTTCAATTCCACCAGAGCCACGCAAATCTGATAAACTCGGACGTTTATTTGTGCGAGTCTCTACCCCCCGATTGAGCTGGGAAAGCAGCACAACTGGCGTGTCAACCTCGCGAGCCAAAATCTTCATCTGCCGCGTAATTTCGCTGATTTTATTGACAAAATTTTCATCCGCTGAATTCACCATCAATTGCAGGTAATCAACAATTACCAAACCCAACGGGCCGCGCTCGCAAACAAACTCCCTAACTCTCGAACGAATCTCTAGGGGAGATGGTTCCAAACTTTCGTCTATCCAAAAATCAGCATCGCTAACTTTCCCCAAAGCCGAAGCTAGCACTTCGTACTTACCAGCTAGGTTAACTTGCCTGATATCTTTCACCGACACCCCACTCTCAAGTGCCATTAACCGCGCTGCCAAGTCCCGACCCGGCATTTCCATCGAAAACATCAAAACCCGACCGTTCCTGGGGAGGGAAGCAATGTTGTACCCAAGCGCGCAAGCCAAAGCTGTTTTGCCGCTGCCGGGGCGACCTCCTATGACAATCAATTCGCCTCGGTAAAATCCCCCTCCCAAGAGGTCGTCGAGGTCGTAAAACCCCGTGCTGATTCCAGGACAGTAGTTAGCAGTCTCCAAGCGCTGTTCCTCAATTTCATCTAGATATCGCCAAAGTTCGTGGCAGTATTCCGAAAGAGGCCGAATAGCTTTCTGTCGCTCTTCTTTGTACTTATTGAGGACAAAAATCTTTTGCTCGGCTTCATTTAGTATGGCATCCAATTCGGTGGAAGTTTCGTAGCCAAGCTGCACGAGGTCATTACCAATTTTGATGAGTTCGCGCCGGACAAACTTGTCCACGACTAGCAAGGCATATTGGTCGATGTTGACGGCTGAAACAGTTCGGTCTACCAGCATTACCAGTTTGGTTTGACCCCCTACTACTTCCAGCAGGTTGTGGTCGTCGAGAAAAGTGGTGACGTTCATCAAGTCTGTGGGCTGGTCTTTAGAGTGCAACGCTAAAGCGGCCCGATAAATGTGTTGGTGGACTGTAATTGCTAACGCTTCGGGACGCAGAATATTTGCGACTCGGTTAATGGCGATTGGATCGATCAAAATTCCGCCTAAAATTGCTTCCTCTGCATCAATGTTAGTCGGCATAATTTTGTCAACGAAACTGACTCCCATATCTGGTACTCTCCTTTGGAATTGTTGTTACTTGAACTGTGTTGTTAGTGGCCTACAGGATTGAAGCTGTCTACAGGAATTAAATAATCAGTGTTTTCACAGTTAGGCCTCATAGCTAAGTAGTAGACAATTTGTTCAAAATTTGTTTGAGTTGCTGAGGAAATCGATGCATCCACTGCAAGTAAATTTGCTGCTGAATACCTAGCGCTGCAAAAGCTTCTTTGCCTAGTTGCTGGAACTGTTCGCATAACGTTCGATGAGTTTCTAATGGCATATAATGAGGGTCAACATAATCCTCAGTTATTCTTGTTGTCTGTGCAGAAGAAGAATCTTTTGGAGTTGGAGAAGAGCCTGTTGAAGCTGGAGACGAAACAACATTTGTTGGGTGCGAGTTTTGAAAACCGTTAGTTTTTTCCCACCAGCGACCGCGCAAACAATCAACGACCCACCCGGAAGGGTTGGATATTTGCTTTGTTTGGCTTCGGATTTGCAGCAAGTTTATGGCGGCTTGGATTTCGTTTAAGTTGTGCTGGAGCACACAAATTTTTAATTCGGAATTCATGCCTCCTGTGGCTCGCGTAACGGCTTCGACAATTTCAGTTGCATTGGGATTGGCAATTGCAACCGCTTCGATAATTTCAGTGGTCTCGGAATTGGCAATTGAAACAGCTTCGACAATTTCAGTGGTCTCGGAATTGGCAATTGGAACGGCTTTGACAATCTCAGTCGCATCAGGATTAGTAATTGGAACGGCTTTGACAATCTCAGTGGCATCGGGGTTAGCAATTGCAACCGCTTCGACAATTTCAGGAACTTGGGGAGTAACGGGCGAAGATATTTCAGGACTTAACGGAACAGCTTTATTGGTAGGTATTGGTGATTTGGCGGCAGAGATTGTTGGATTGTCGAGGCTGTTGAGTTCTGTCAGCAGTTTTTGCGGGGGTTTAGAGGTCAAACCTATTTGTTCTGAAGTGCAAGGCATTGCCACATCGACTGCCTGACTGTTATCTGAATTAATTCTCAGACATTCAGCGGTTGGGGCGGAACATTTATTTTCACTAGGGGTTTTTAGTTCTTGTTCTAAATTTTTATTTAATTCAGTGCTTTTAGATTTGATCCCAGTTACAAGCTGTGGTTTTTTATCTGGTGATGTTAAATTTTCTTCCTCTTGAAAAAAATTTAAAAAAACAGCAGCAACATTTTCAGTGCTTTGCTGTTCTTTTTTATCCTCTGTAAAGAGTACGGCACCATCAGGGTTTGAACCCCCTGTTTGCTCAATTTTTGGCTGGTTCAGTCGATTTTTTGACTGCTTGCTCAGTTTTTGGAATTTTGAATTGGTGTGAGTGAAGGGGCGAACGTCGCCCAGGTGCTGCACTGCTATGCGGAAAATGCCGCACCCGTAGTTTTTGAGAATTTTGACCAAGCCGAGTTTTTCGAGCTGTCTGAGGGCTGCCCGCCTGGTGTTGGGGCTGTAGGGCTTGCCGTTTCGGACTCTTGTGGTTCGTTTTTCGCCCAAGGGGATGCAATTGATGTCGATTTCCTCTGGTTTGCCACCGATGCAGGTTCTGTACAGGTAAAGGGCGAGTTTGAGGGCGCTGGGGGTAGCGCCTTCTAGTATGTCGGCTAGGGCTTCGTAAACTGCGGCGTGTCGGGCGAATGGCGGTTTGTGCCAGGTAGTTGTATCTGCAACCATTTTTTGTTCCGAGGTAAAAATGAGCGTAAATGTCCCTTCATGCGACTGTGACAGCCGCAAGGTTTGCCAGAGCGGTTGTTGTGAATTTGACCGCGGGCTATTGAGCGCGAATGCAGCGCTCGCTGCACTCAACAGGATTTCGGGTTGGCTTCAACAACCAGGTGTGGTAGTTGCGCCGGAACCCGATTCATAGCGCCGTCGCTTGAACTCTCGGCAAACTTTAGCGAAGCGGTTTTAAGGTCTTGTACTTTTGCGATCGCTTTTTTGTAGCGATGCAGTTGTCCTAAGTCCAGCAGTGTTGAGACTGACCGCCCCGCTAAAAGATGAGAAAGGGTGCGCGACTATTTTTTCAATCCTGCCAGACCAGCCGATACGGGATTTGGTGGCGAATCAGTCTAATAAGACTGATCAGAGTTGTTCTAAAGGCTGAAAACTTTACGTGGTAAGAGTTTCAAAAATGACTTGTCGCGGCATTCTAGAGGTTTTGTCGCGGCATTCTAGAGGTTTTGTCGCGGCATTCTAGAGGTTTTGTTCTAACGGTCAAACTTATATGGGGTATGGATTTGAGAGCGATTTTAAATACCTATTTTTCTTAGAACAAGTTTCAGAACAGTCGGAGCATCCTTTGTTGAAAAAAAAACCAGCCGGGAAAGGTTGGTTTTTAGCGTCGCTTTGGTGAGAGTTATGTCCTGGACACACGGGTGGTCATCACCTTAGTTTGATGGACGAGAATACTTCGTTACAGCCCTTGAACCGGGCAAAAAACTAAGGCGAAAGGTTTTGATGCGTCCAGAACTATCTTAAAGGTCGCAATAGGACGAAGGTTACAGTATTAGGACTAAGACCAAGCATCCTATGGATAGGTGGATGCCTAAGTTAGAGAGTGGCATCCCTAACTCGGCTACAGATAGGGGCAACCACGGGGGGGGTTGCCTCTACTTTCACACCGTATATTGAGGCTGTGCGTAAGTCCTGTCAATCTGGAATGCTTAACAGATGCCAGATTTGGGATTCCAGTTCTGGTGCTGGGATTCGCTCCCCACGTTCCAACATGGATACATAACGCTGCGACACCCCTAGCCAACCAGCCAATTGTGCTTGAGTCCAACCTTTGGCTGTTCTTGCTTCTTTTATCTCATTGCTTGTCAGTTTAGGTTTGGGAGCTTCTTTCAGGCGGGGTTGAACCTGTTTGAGTTCAGCTTTGCTTGCCAGGAGTTGGGGGATAGGTGCTGGCGGATGGATGGTAATTTTGGCTGCCAATAGCGTGTCAAAGTATCCTCGTTTTTTTCGATACTTGCTACCGGGTCTCAGCCATTCTGGGTAGGTCTCTTGGTCAAACTCGATTTGAAACGCTCGCTGGAGTTTTAACAGCACTTCCAGGGTGTGATTCCAGCTATTCATCAGCGTGTAAGCTTTTCTACGGTCAGACCGGGCTATATCGATTACCGTTTGGGATAGGAGCGCTTTTAGAAGGGTTTCCACTTTGTAACTGCCACTGGTGTGAAATCGGCTTTCCATCGTCAGATGAAGTGCTAAGCGCAAAGCCAGTTCATCATGGTAGGCATCGATTTTGAGAATCTCCTGAGCTAAATAGCCAAACTGATACAAGGCTTGTTTGGCGAAGTAACCTGCTTTGTTCAAGAAGGCATGAGTCCAGAGTCCCGGTTGGACTGTGATGTAGACTTCATCAGGCTGCTCTATTTTGCCCTCTAGATTCTGCTGACCTGTTAACTGAATTTGAATATTCCACATTCGCGAGGTGTCAACGCTGGCTCTAATTCCACCTTTTTTGTGTTTGCCTTCAACCCATGTGGCTTTGATTGCTAGGCAACCTAGAGCATACGCTGTTTTAGCTAGTTCATTCAGTTTTTTAGACGCGGGCAAGTCTGTGCGTTTGTCCCAGCCCATTTCCTTGATTAAGTCACTGCCTTCGAGAGTGAATAAGCTTTCCCACGGCTCTTCTTGTCTCATAATATGAGCGGCAAAAATCAGGTGTAACTTGGCAGCGGTCAGCCCAAACTTGTCAATAATTTGCATGGCCTCGTCTAAGGGCAGCAGCGTGATGTCGCCGGGGTTGGCGATGTAGTGCTCGATGATGTTGTTGGGGTTGCCCTTGGCTCGGTGTTGGAAGTAGCCGACACCTGAAGGGTATTGCTGCCACAAGTCTGTTCTCAGTTGTGCGTGGAGACTGGATACCATAGGAGGGGGTGTCGCGACAGGGGCGATCGGTCTATTATGGTAAAGACGAGGTTCTGTAATGGGTTTGTGTGGGGTATCTCTAACTTCAGCCAGACTTTCTGAGCTGGTGCTGTCACTCATAGTTTTAGTCAATAGTTAGAACCTAGTATTTTAATCACTTAATTTTTAATAAATTCGAGAATTTTAAGTCGGCATAATGTCGTCAAGTTGCAATTGTAAATTGGGAAATAGGTAAGAATAAATCGGCTCTCCCAAGCGATATTGTTGCTGCTGGTAAACTCCATCAACCAACTGGCAGACCGTGAAAGTAGGTTGCTTGGGATTGCCGATAAATTGTAAACCCCCCAAGCCTCGAAAGTCCACAATCCAATATTCTGCAATCTTCAAAAAAGCGTATTCTTCCACTTTTCTTGCATAATCATCTTGCCAATTAGTGCTGACAACTTCGGCAACAAGCTTAATTGTACTATCTTTACAAATCACTGGTTCTTTTTGCCAAAGGGGTTCACTACTAAGTTCTGCTTTATCTAAAACAACTACATCAGGACGCAGCGCTGTGGCCTCAGCGTATAGGGGTTTTATTAAACAAGTTTTTGGAACCAACCAATTGAAATTACCACGAAAAATTTCTACGTAAATTCTACCAGCAATACTACCTGCAACCGCTTCGTGAGGACCAGTAGGTTCCATGTCTCTGAGTTCTCCATCAATGAGTTCATATCGTGTATTATCTCCATATTGGGCGATAAACTCCTCAAAGCTAAGTAGTTTGGATGGGGTGTATGTCATAGGTTATTTTTTAATGGAGGTAGCTTAATTAGAAGTTTTGTGGGGTAGGGAGTAGCGATCTGTTAAGTTTATTATACTCGTTTGATTGCATGACCGCCTTCGAGCTTGTCAAACTAATGGAGGCGGATTGTGATTCGCTCAATATTCCATATCTCTTAACGCCTTCCTCACTATTATTCCACTTTTAGTATAAGAGAGCTCGGATGAGTGGTACGAATACTCTTCGTCAAGCTTTAAGATTGATGGCTAACCAACTTGAAAATATCATTGAGTTGCTTTTCGGTTTTTCTAACCGAGATCAACCAGTTAAATCCTTCACGTAGCATCAACAAATAGCCCAATCAGCTTAGTTTATTTTTTCGACAATTAATCCACTCTGCCATCCCTCAAAGAATATGCCTGGAAAAATCCTCAAGCTACACCCCCAATTACAGCAGACAACAATTTTGATCGGCTGTAAGGATTCAGGTATCTGAAACGTAGTCACAGAAGGACTTGTAGAATTTAAGCCTTCGCTAAATCAACAGCTTCATTCTCAATAGGTACGAAAATAAAAGCTTTCATGGTTTCTTAATAAGAATGGATATTTGATGATTATTCAATCAAATGGTTACACCGTATAGGTTTTACTGCTTTTCACATGACCTGAATCCTTACGATCTGCTTTTAGATAAAATCAAAACTAGAACCGCCCTTTATCTCGGCAAGCGTTCTATCTTTAGTTTGCAAGCTTTTTTAGATGGTTACACTTTAGCCTGTCGCCAACTCGGAATTCCTGTTACTGAACAGGAACAAGAATTTGCAGAATTTCAAGACTGGATTGAAAAACAATTTAACCAGCCATCTACCCAGTCTTGGGCGCGAATTATCCTTTTTTATTCAGAAGATGAATCCCAAGCGCTTGATACATTTTTTGAGCCATTTGAAGATTTTTTACACGGAACTTCCCCCGCCTGCTCGCTATCGTTCCGGTTCAAACTAATACGGGGTCAGACTTTCCCGGTTTGGGAAAATCTTTTACATGACTACAAGTTTTGGAAACCCTTAAGTAGCGGGGTTTTTTCTCCATTCCACTATCTCACAAGAGGTAGTAGGCAAAGATTAAGAAAATCTTAAATACATGACAGCAGGCGTCTAACGCTCAAATCGCCCAAACCTATATCCCAAAAGAAATACAGCCTCCCGAACGCCCCCAAAGCGGGGAAGTTCCGTTTACAGCGCGAATCCTCGCTTGATGCCGACACAATCTCTCGCCACCAGCCGCCCCCAAAATGGTAATAAAAAGCAGCTAAATTCTTTGGTAGAAAACTTATCCGAAGAAGCGCTTGCCCAACTTCGTGAAGAAGCCGAATCTTTGCACCAAAAAGAAAAAAGTCCAGTAGAGAACCCATTTGAGATATTTTAGCGATCGCTCTTAGCAGTCGATCGACTGCTAAGAGCTCAAATCGATTCTCTAAGCAAAACATAAACCGAATCGTTTCATCTACCCATATTTACTGACTATTGCCCTTATGTGCGTAGATTTTTACAAGCAGCGCTACACTTTCTCTTTGATACTCCGTTAACCTAAGCCGGGTGGTCGCCCACCCGACTACGCTTCTGAACCGAACGTGATAGTTTCCGATCATCCGTGAGCATTTTGTTTCAATACCGCCTCAATGAACGCTAGCTTTTGGCGCAAAACGTCCTGCAATTCCACCAGTTGGTCAACTTCAGCTTGCTCCAACATTTCTGGCGACAGCTTTTTCAAGTTCCCAGTTGCTAGCTTGACCTGCTTGAATTGGCGGACTGCCCCTGGGGAATTAGCGAGAGTAGAACTGATAATTTCCTGCACCAATTTACGAGTTTGAGCCACCGACAATTTCTCGGCGATAACTTGGGTAGTTGCGTTAACTCTAATGGACTGCGCCTCTTCCTCAGACAATCCCAAATTTTTAGCAGAGAGTTTAGAAAGAGCCGTTGCATGAACCCCTTTAAGTCCTAATTTCCTAATAGCAGTCTTAAGGTCAGCAGCTAAAGACAGCATCGGGAAAATGTTGGCATCAATGGAAGCCGGATTGAGCTGCAAATCCAACAATCTCTCGAACACCGCCAGCTCTTTTTCATCTAAACCTAAAACGGTTAAACCCTGCTGCTGCTTGTCAGGCATCGCCATCACCAACTCAGAAACTGAGTTCATGCGCTTTTGCGCGTTCAACCGTCGCACGGCTGTAGAGAGAGTGCGAGGGATAGTTACAGCTTCCAAACCCGTATTGCTGGACAACTCCCGCACAATAGCCTCCGCCTTGTCGAGAGGATTGAGGTCTTCACGGTGCAGGGAGGTCAACAGCGCTTTGCGGTGCAAAGATGCAGGCTCTGGAATGATGACAGCTTGCAAAGTTTGCCAGCCCATAGTTTTAGCGCTGCGCCAGCGTCGCTCTCCGTCGAATATCACGAGTTCTCCCCGTTGAATCAAGATAATGGGTTGCAGTTGTCCGTCACTAGCGAGGGAGCGGGACATGGACTCGATACTTTCCGGCAAAAATGTCTGTCTGGGTTGTTCAGGATTAGGCTGAATTTGGTCTAGTGAAATGGAGAGGATACCGCTGGCGGATTCTAGTTGTTCTCGCAGGGCAGTCAATTGAGATTCCAATTCCGTTGAACCCGATTTTCGCAGTTCTTCAATTTCTGCTTTGAGTTCCTGAATCTCGGATTCAGCTTCAGAGAGGTGCATTGACTGCTTGGCGGATGAAAAATAATTTCCCAAGTCGGGAGCTTTACGGGTGGCCATAGCGATTTTAGATTTTAAATTGGGGATTGGAAGAAGTCAGTTCATGGCTATAAGCCAAAAACGAAGGATTCGTTTTCGCCGGCGCAAGTTGTGACTGTGAATCAAACACTATTTCTTTTTTTTTCCTTTTTTGGCAATAGCCGGAGCAACTCCATTTCCCATTAAAGTAGCCAGGTGCTTAACAATTTCTTTGAAGTCGCCTAAAGCTGGGTGAAGCGGGCGATAAAGGTGTAATGGCAACCCTTGACCGCTGGCATTGACAAATTCTGCACTGTCCCGAATAGGTGGAAAAACGCGGATATTCATCTGCTCTAGCTGGGCTGGCAAGGACTCTAAAAGTTGTCGGTGGACGGCTCGTTTAGTATCGTATTGGTTGGGTACAAACCCTAAGATTTCTGGTTGCGGCTTGAGGCGTAATTGTTTGCAATGGTGGTAGTACCACTCCAGCAGGTGAGCTGCTCCTTGAATTGATTTTGGTTCGAGCTGTACGGGCACTATTATATGAGTGCAAGCAGTTAGTGCCATCAAGGGCAAGGGGCCGAGGGTAGCGGGGCAGTCGAAGATAATTAGGTCGTGTTCCAAAGGATAGTCGCTCAGGCAATCGCCTAAAAGATAAGCGCCACGCTTGTGCAGAACTAACTCGTCTGCTGTTTGCGTCAGCGTCATTCCGCCTTGACAAACGGTTACATTATTGGTGTGGGGACTCCAGCTAGGAGTAAGAGGCCAAGAGCCATTGAAGCTTTCTCGCATTATGGCGGATAGTGTGTGTTCTGGCTCTGGCGGATTTAGACCGCAAAAAAGGGTCAGGGAGCCTTGGGGGTCGAGATCCATAATGGCTACTTTCAAACCCCTTAACCCCAGTTCGTAGGCGAGGTGAACTGAAAGTGTGGTTTTGCCAGTGCCGCCAGCATTGCTGATGACTGCTAGTCGAATTTGCATGGTTTTGAATTAAGTAGATGATTTAAGTATGATATATCGAGAGTCGGCATCAGATATCGATATATGAGAGGATCACGGTAAACCACTGTTGGGTCCCACGTTGAAACAGCAAGTTAATATTTAGTCGGTCGAGCAGAATCTCGTCAAGTTTAGTACGAGACAAAACAGTTTAAAAGGATGTTTGTTCGCTCGCTCGATTGAAACCGAACTTCATATATCAATATCTGAGCTACGTTATAACCGCCGAGTTAACTTTGAAAACCATCTTGGGATGATTATCGTACAATCTACCGAAATGCAATCAAACTTCATATATCAATATCTGAGCTAAGCGAGCGCGATCCAACTTTCTGGGAAGAGATGCTAGCAGATGCCAGAACCGTTTCGCAGTGGGCAAGCAGCAATTGGTTTGAAAGCTTTACACGCTGTTCCTATTTTTGTCGAAGGTCAATTTTGGGGGATGGTGGCTTTTGACGACTGCCGGAAAGCAAAGCATCAAGGTTTGGCTGAACTGGCGATGCGTGAAAACGGCGACTGTTTGTATTGGTAGTGTTATTGAACGCGATCGTACCCAAGCAGCAATCCGGGAGTGTCTAAAAAGAACGAGTCGCCGAACAAGAAGCGCAAAACCGTTTATTGGAGAATCGCGATCGCCGAACAAGAAGCTACGGCAAAAGCTGTCAACGCCTCACTAACTTTGGAAAACTTCGATGAAGCGGTCAATACCACTTTGCAAATTCTTGGGGAAGGAGCGGGTTGCGATCTGATTAATATTCTAGAAAACTTCTTCGATATCATCCAACAGCTAAAGCTGGATTTTTCAAGTCTGCATCTTTACGACTCTCTGTGCGCTACGGAAGCTGCTTCGATCCGCAGCAGCTTCCGTAGGGGATTTAGTTTGGGTGGAATGTGGCAGCGGGCAGAGTAGATTGGCGCTCAGTTGGAGATTCCGAGCGAACTGGGAGGGGGAACAAAGGTTATTATTGTTGTATCTGTTAGGATTATCCCAATTTAGTAAAAACAGGAGTGCGAGCCGGAGTTCTCTTTCGCGAGATAGAAAGGCAAGCGAGCAGGATGCTTGCACTCCTAAAAAACGCTCTTAGGTTAAAGCACTGACTGAGAAAATTCAGGTAAATGTCAATGTGTTTATCTAAATCTAAGTATAAAGTTAGAACGACGGAGTGAAAGGGTGCAACTATGTCTTATAGCGAATTTTCCCTAGATGATATTAAAAATAAACTCGGGTTGACAATTCGAGAAGTCTCTGAAGTTATTACGGCTGTAGAACCGATAGAACCCAGTCAGCTTTTAAAGGAAACTTTAGCAGAAAATATTCCCTTAGCCTTGGGAATCGACACGGAAAAAGCGCGCTCTGAGATGATTGTCGCTCCGGTATTGATTGAACTCCGCAGGCGCTGCGATCGTCAAATCAGCCTCTTTTCCGGTACGGAATTCAATATCGATCGAGTCAAAGGACTCAACGGTGTCTGTGACTTTATGATTAGCCATTCACCAGAACAATTATCTTTAAACGCCCCTGTGTTTACACTTGTCGAAGCCAAGAATGACAATATCAAATCGGGAATTGGCCAGTGCATTGCTGAAATGTTGGCAGCCCAGATGTTTAATGTTCAAAAAAACAACAGTATTTCTTGTGTTTATGGTGGCGTTACAACCGGCAGTATTTGGAAGTTTATGAAACTCGAAAAAAGTACGGTTTATATTGAAACAACAGAGCATTTTATTGAAAATATTCAACTCATTCTAGGTATTTTAATGCAAATTGTTCAGTTGACTCGCCCCACCCTTCCGTGTCTATAAACTCCAGAAATTTTACAGTCTATTCTCAATGAGTGAGCTCGGATTCGTGATTGACTCTAACGTGCTGGTCAGTGCAGCACTATTCAAACGTTCGATCGATCAGTTCTGAAACTAACCCACATCTATCAATTTGACAGTCGGTTCTACCCAACCAGTCAAGCCTTTGACCAAGTGCGTAGTTAAAATGTCGGCGCAGCATCTCTAACCAAGTTTCCATAATGGCGATTTGCTCAGTGGATGGCTTAATTCTGTAGATGTGGGTTAGTGACAGTAGTATCTTAGCTTAGTAGCGCGCTACTCTGATACGCGCGATCATGGACTAACGAACTTCATATATCGATATCTGAGGTACGGGTTCTAAACAGGGAGTTAACTTTGAGAACTGTCTTGTGATTTGGCGATCGTACAATCGGTCGAAATGCACTTCTGAGTCAAATCGCTGATAATATCTAAGCTCATATTATCAACTAATTTAGTCAGAGCCACAGCAAGAGGCTTCTGCGACAGATCCATTCGCTCAATCAACAGCCTAACCGCTTGCTCGTCTCCACAAGCGGCTGCTTTATAAAGCTTCTCAATCGACTCCCTCGGCAACACAGATAGCGACTCAGGAGTCAGTTGCATAACAGGCTCATCCTGTTCGGACTTTCTCGGCGACTCCTCTTCATAGATATAGCGAACACCCAAATGAAGCGCCATCTTCTCAAAAATTACTGCCTCTCGGAACGGTTTGGCAACAAAGTCATCGAAGCCGTTCGACATGGCGAGTTCCTGGGTTTTAACAAAAGCATTAGCGCTCAAAGCAATAATCTTAGTGTTAGAACCGTTAGGCCGTGCTCGAATTTTTTGAGCAGCTTGAAAGCCGTCTAGAACAGGCATCCTCAAATCCATCCAAATTAAATGCGGCTTGTACTTTCGCCACAATTTAACAGCCAGGGTTCCGTTATCCGCGAACCACACAAGAAAGCCAGCCGACTTCAATATCTGAGTTAGCAGCAACCGATTTGCCGACTCATCGTCCGCTACCAGAATGCGATATATTTGTTGGTTGGATGCCAACCCCTTCACTCGTTTTTGTGGCAGTCTGTCATAAATTTCGCTCTGTGTTGCATGACTGACTTTAATGTAAAAACTAAAAACCGTTCCTTTCCCCACAGAACTTTTGACCTTAATCTCGCCACCCATCAGCTTCACGAAAGAGCTACTGATTGGCAATCCCAAGCCCGTTCCCGTTTGCGATTTCCTACCAGTTTCAGTTTGCACGAACGGCTTGAACAAACGGCTAATCTCTTCAGGGGCAATACCAGGGCCTGTATCCTTCACTGAGAACTGGAGAAAGAATTTGGATAGCGGTTTTTTGGTCATAGACTGAAGGCATTTTACAGTCAGCTTCACCCTACCCGTCTCAGTAAATTTAACAGCATTGCCCAACAGATTAATCAAAACTTGGCGCAGCTTGCTTTCATCAGTTCGGACGTATTGCGGTACATCTTTCCGGAGTTCAAAAACAAGCTGCACTCCTTTAGACTGAGTTTTGAGTTGGAACATCCGTTCTATGTCCGAGAGCAAACTGTAAAGGTCAAAAGCATTTGATTCGAGGGTAATTTGACCAGCTTCAATCTTAGACAGCGACAAAATATCGTTGATTAGTTTCAACAAATGCTCACCACTGCGATTGATAATATCTAAACTCGACTGCTGTTCCGGTGCAGTTTTTTTAGAGTTCACAAGGAGATGGGCAAAGCCGATAATCGCATTCAGAGGCGTTCTCAATTCGTGGCTCATATTGGCCAGAAAGGTACTTTTAGCGCGATTGGCACTTTCGGCTGCAATTTTAGCTTGTTTTAGTTCCTTTGTTTTCTGTGCAACTTGCCGTTTTAAATCGCCAGAATATTCTTCTAACCGCTTGCGAGATGCTTTTAACTGGGAATTCATGCGCTCGAAAGCACAGGCTAGGGCTTCGAGTTCGGCAATACCGCTACCTAAAAATGTTGAGTCGAAGTCGCCACCAGCTATCGCCTCTGTTGCCGAAATTAACCGCTGCAGCCGCTGTTCTATTCTTAGGGAAATGGACAGCAAAAGGCAGATAGAAAGAACCAAAGCCAGCAGCACGAGCAAAATAGTGTTGCGGGTGTTGGCCTGAACTTTGCTCGTGAAGTCGGTGGAGGGTACAACTGCCACAATCAGCCAATTTAAGCCTTTCGAGTTTTTAAAAGGTCTGACTTGCAGCAAGTATAGTGAGTTGCTGGCAGTAAAGTTAAGATTTTGGCTGCTGTTAATAGCAGCGAGGCTGCCATAATGTTTAAGCAGATACTCTATTGAAAGCTGGATTACTTTTTGTTGCAGAGCTTGGGCGCTTTCTCGCTGCCGTCCGTCAACAGAAATAGACGGTTTTGGTTCAGGTACCTCGTTCCAAGCCACTAAACGTCCCGAACGGTCTAAGATAAAGGCTTGACAGTTAGGGCTAATGAGGAAATCGTGCAAGTTGAATTTTGAGGTTGGGGTAGAAAAAGCAGAATTTGTTTTTTGTTGACGAAATATTGTTTTTGGAGAGTCTGACCCATTTCTTTTCCCATTTGGTTTGATTGTGACTCCGGCTGTTTGACTTGGGGAAAGTTGGTTTACCGAACCAGTTGGAATTTGATTGTAAGTCCCTTCTCCTTTCCCAACCCCTTCTTTTAAGTAGTTATCAAGGCGTTCCCAGATGCGGCTCGTTGCTTCTCCCAATAGGTGTGCAACTAAGTCATTCATTGTCTGCCGCCCTGTTTGAAAAGAAAGCCATCCCGTCAGACATAGTAACGTTGAAATTAGGAGAGCGTTGGGGACTGTAAGCACAACGCGCAGCGGGAGGGCAGACTTTTTTTGAAGAGAGCTTTTTGGGCTGAACATTGATTGAACAAGGGAGTGGAGAATGAGGAAAAAAACGTTCTTCCGAGAAAGTATTACTGCTGAATTGTTCCACAAACAAATATTTGAAAGGTCAATTCACAGCTCATAACTCAGCTTCGCGTTGAGCAAGAAGTAGAAGAATTCTGCTATTCCTCCTTACCATCCCCGCTCGGTCTCGTTATGCTGTTTGACTAATTGCTATTATTAGCGCAGCTTCAAACCAATCTGAATCAGCCAAAAGCCATAAGTTCTCAGAGCGAGCCGTTAGCGACACAGGCTCCCGCCTGACTCAGCGCGGGCAGTATTAAGGAGATGATTTGCACTCAACTTTTCGATAATCGGATGGGTAAGGGGTAATAGGGAGTTATGAGATTGCTGAGAGCCTCGCCCCAAGCGCGCACTCTTCGGTTATGAGTTATGAGTTAACTACCTTTTTCCCAATTACCTTTTCCCCAACAATTTTTATTAGGCGGAATTTGGAGTTAAGAGACACTTAGTCAAATTCTTCCCCATTCCCTATTCCCCATTCCCGTTACCTATTCCCGCAGCTCCGGCTCGAATCAAAAAGCAGAGCGACTTTTAAGAAGCCGAGTAGTTCGGGCTGTTGGCGGTTGTCGCTGTTGCAATCTTGTTCCAGGGTAGTTCAATTATTGGTGTTGCTGATTTACGGTATGAATCAACTTTTCGCTTGATGTTACAAAACTCACCCTCCCGGGTCTTATAGCAATTGGGAAATCTGAATTCCTACCTGTATTCAGCAACGCCCAATTCTTCTCGTGCAATGAGGCTCAGCTCGACAATCACAGACAAGTTTACTCCGGCTCGTGCAGCAGCATCAGTCGCCGATAGATTGTGGTTTCTTACTAGAGCTAAAAATTGCCGCACGCTGTAGACTACCGGGTCGTTGGCTGCTGTATAGCCTTTTTGAATGGCAATTAGCAATCCTTTTTCAACATCTGATGCGGAGGGGGTGCGATTTCTATCAACGTTTTCTGTCGGCGACATTCTTGGGGTGAGGGGGGCGATGCGAATTCCTAAGTGTTCTGGTTCTTTGTTGGTAGGAACGATGTTGAAGTTGTAAAGTCGCTGTTTCCCTTTTGAATCTACAGTTTTGATTGAAAGGTTAGTGATGGTAGTTGTGGTAGCTCCCGGAAAATTGAGCGCTTGAATGGGACGCAAGAAAACAGTTTTGGCTTGGCCGCTTGCCAACTGTGCGTCGGTGCTGAAAACTACTTTTGAGGGGTCGGCAATTAAAACGTAGGCGACAGCTTCATCGGTTGAGCTGAAGTCGATCGCACTCGCGCGACCGGGATAGACTAAAATATCGATCGCACTATTGACAGCAATGTCTCGACCCACAGTTTGATAGCCTGTGACTGGGGATTGAGCAAAAGCACAGTCGGGGTAGCTTGCAGCGGCGAACACTGCTGTGAATAAAAGCCCTCCGAGGGAAAGCATTCTGGGAGATTGGATGCGATTCGTCATGGTAGTTATCGGTTGATGTTGAGAAAATTGTTGACAGTAGAAACGGGGATTTTCTTTACTAATCGCAGTCGCGTTGGGGCGACTGAACAGTTTACCGACGGCTCGGTTATCGGTAAATGTTGAGAAAGCTGTTGACAGTAATAGAAACCGGGGTTCCTTTATTAACCACAGCTACATTAGGGCGGTTTAAAAGTTCTTCAGTGGCTCTATCTGAGCGGCTTTCCATCCGTTTTGCTAGGGGGCTGAAGAAGCCATCGAGGACGGCTGACCAAATTTGCGGGTCTCGACTTTCAACGGTGGTTGTACTACTCCCAAACCTACCGCTAATACTGCTAGAGCTTCTGACTTTAGGCTCTGCGAACACTTGACCGACTCGTCCAACTCCCGACAGCACTGCGGTGAGGATATCCTGTCCGGCAATATCGTTCCCTGGGTCGAAGTAGCCTGAAGCAATCAGTGGCTGTCCGCCCTCTCCTGCAATCAAAATTGCGCCTTCTGGAATGGGCTGCTGTTTAATCTGACCGTTTCTATCTGAGTAGACGAGCGCCACAGCAGTAGCTTGTACCATGCGATTGGTTTTGCTGACGGTGCTGGCTTTGGCAATGACAACCGTACCCGCAGGAAAAGCAATAGAGCCGTCAGTTGCCGTGAAGTCGGCTGTGAGGGTGACGGCAAATTTGTCGTAAAGCTGTTTGCCTGAGCCTTCATCCCACAGCAGGGGAACCGAAACTACGCCGTTGGCGGTGGTTCCAAGGGGAACTTGAGCTGTTTGGGGCGTGCGGTTGAGAATGCCTTTTGCCCCTGGGGAGTTTACTTGTTCCAGGGTTGGAGAATTTGTTAAGGCAGAAGCCTCTGGAGCAGTTTCTGGGGAAAGGGTTTGAAATTCTGTATCGGGCAAGGACGTTCGGCTAGCACTGAGTCGAGCCTCCGTCTCGATTGGGTTATCGGTAGAATCGGAACTTGTTTGGGGGGAAAGGGCAGTCGGAGTTAATTGGTTAGTCGGGTTTTGGGAGTTGTCGGTGGTTTCGAGGCTGTCCTCTCCATAAGGAAACTCCGGGTGTAGCCTTTCCCCGCTGGCGTTATTTGGGTGGCTATATAGTTTTTCTGGGATTTGCTCGAAAGAAACGTATGAGGGTTGCGACTTTTGGTTGCCGATATTGACTGTTAGGAATTCAGTTGTTGGAGCTGGCTTTGTCAGAGCGGCGGCGGTAGCGCTTGTTGCCGCTGGAGTGCTTGGTGTTGCACTCACGGCATTCGCTATTCGGTTAGGGTCAAAATTTCCCCTAATTTGTCCGAGTTGGGCGAGTTGGTTCCACCGCTCAAACGGGTCGATTTTTTCTTCGGTTGGAGTTGGAATTAAAGGTGGGGGTACTAACGGTTTGAGTATGGGGGCCGGTGCGGGTGTTCTTGAGGGTACTCTTTGAGGTATGGGTGCGGGTACTGTTACCGTCCGCACTACTGTTCGGGGTGCGGGTAGGGGTTCGCGTAGAGGAGTAGGTGGCGGTGCAGCGCTCCGGGTAGCGACTAGACGCGGAGTTCGCGGAGTTCGTGGGGTTCTTGACGGTTTGGGCGACGGTTCTGTTTTGGGTTTTGCGGTTTTTTGCGGTTTTTCGGCTAACAGTTTTTGTTGGTCTTGGTAAGCTAATTTAGCCAGTAACTCCGGTTTTTCATCTTTAATGGTGCCAGAAGAGCTTTCTTTTGGTGTTGATTGTGCGATAGGTTCGCGAGGTGATTTAGGTTTGATAAATTGCCAAATCAGCAGTCCTAGCAATAGTATTCCACCAGTCAACAGCAGTATTGTCACTGCTCTAGGAACGCCTCTTTCGGAAACAGGTGGGGGCAGTGGTCTTTCCTCATCTTGAGCGAGTTGATATTGAGTTTCAAGTGTTAGGGGTGCATTGGGGTCGAAATTAGCAATGAAGTTTTCATCAATATCATCATCTTTCGAGGGGGAGGGGGAAGGGGAAGGGGAAGGGGGAGGGGAAGGGAAAAAGTTGTCTTCTGACATCTTGCTACTATCGTTATTAAGGATACTTTCGCTATCAAGAGGGAGTGAATTATTTGGCTCACTTTCTGCGGTTGTCAACTTTGTTTGATGAGAATTGTTTGAAGATTCTTGTCTGTTACTCATGGCTACTCTCTTGTTGCTTATTACGATGGTTAATTAACAAATGATTGGCTTGTATGTGAGTGGGACAGAGCATAAAATTAGGACCTCTTTGTTGTTAAAATACAACCGCTTGAAGTTCATATACAGCACTTTTCAGGTAAGTGAAGTACAAACAAATCGGTTTCTGTAGGGGCGGTACTCCTTTCCCCTTCCCTGTTTTTCCTTCCCCTTCCCCTTCCCCCTCCCCCTCTAAGGTTTGAATTCGACAATTCGGGAAATTTCTAATCCGGCTGCTCTCAAAGAGTGAATAGTCTTCTCTAATTCATTAGCGTTTTCTTTGAGAGGGGATTTGGGAATTTCTACGGCTTTGACGGTGAAGGTTCGATTAAACTGTTCTCGGCTTTCTCCAATGCCTTGTTCCAGCACGACGCGAGTAGCAATTACATCTATTTCCCAAACTCCTCTTTTTATTTCTCTAGGTTCTGAGATGTGAGAGATATAAACTCCTGAGCGGGTTTTTCCTGAATAGATGGTGTTGGGAACGAGTTTGGCAAGTTCAACAAGAGAAGCTTTACCAAACTCTGATTCCATCATCAATGAGCCCATCCAAGCAGTTGTAGGAACTTTGGCACTGCCTTTAACTTTAATGCCGGGGTCTGGGTCATTTGTGCCGGGAATTTTGCCTGACCAAGCCCAGGTTAAATTTACCCAACTGGATACAAAATTTTGGATAATTTTCGGCTCTCTGTACAGTTCATCTTGTTCTGCAATTCGTGCTGCGGTTCCGTCTTTTAACTGGACAAAGGTAACTTTTCTTTGAGATAAGGCTCTCAAACTGACTGTATTCACTAAAACAGCAATTGTCAGGAGGAAAACAAAGCTTGTTAGTAGAACAAAGCACAAGGCTAAGGTGTTTTTAGATTCAGGGAGTAAGGGTTGTGATTGTGGAAATTTCATAGTTTTCTTGGAAGGGGAAGGGGAAGGGGAAGGGGAAGGTTAAGAGAAGGGGAGGGGGAAGGGAAAGGGGAAGGAGAGGGAGAGAGGGGAGGGAAAACAGGGGAGGAGGAAGGAAAAACCAGGTTATTATTAGCTTTACTTGCTACTAATTAGTGCTAGTTTCGGAGTTGAGAAAGGGGAAGGAAAAACAGAGGAGATTATTAGCTATCAGTATTCAGTTTATTTATCTTTCCTTCCCCTTCCCCTTCCCCCTCCCCTTCTTAAGTACGAGATGCTAATTTTCTAGCAGCAGACAAAAGAAGGCGAAGGCACTCGTCAATTTCTTGGCAGAGGGCATCACTATCTTGTTGATTGATATAGCCAAGCTCAGTGGCTATCCATACATGGGTATCAACTTCTCGCAATGAGCCTTCAGCTATGTGTAAAAATCGGACATAATCAGTTGTTGTATTGCGTCCATAGCCTTCAGCAATGTTGGCAGGTACAGAAACCGCAGCTCGACGAAGCTGATTAGTAAGACCATACAGTTCCTCCTTGGGAAATTTTTTGGTAATCTCGTAACACTTCACAGCTAACTTGGCTGTTCTTTGCCAAATAAATTGTTCGCGATGTGATGACATAATTAATCTCCTTAAATTAAAGGGTAGAGAGTTGAGGAATCAAAGGCTAGAAGTTTTTACAAAAAATTAAAGGGTAGAGAGTTGAGGAATCAAAGGCTAGAAGTTTTTACAAATTTTATGATAATCTAAGCCCAGAAAAATCTATCACAATTTCCTTCCCCTTCCCCTTCCCCTTCCCCTTCCCCTATATCAGTTTTCCAGCAATAACGCCGATCGCGTTACTGGCAATATCTGTAAGTTGTTTGGTGCTATTGGCGCTCGCACTGTACAAAGCAGTTCCTCCACCCTTGGCTATTAACACGGCTAGAACGGGAGAAAACACAGCTAAAAAGAATAAAAAGGCGATATCTGTAACTAACTCTGCATCGGACTTGACAATCACTACAGCGACTAATCCAACGACGATGTTGTACCCCAATTGCACTCCAAATAACGACATAAACCCTATTAACCAAGCCCAGATGGGTTTTCCTTGCAGCGGCAATAGTGATAAACCCATTGCAATCGGTCCGAATAAAGCTGTTAGCAACAATGCTGCTTCTAAAATATTGACAAATGCCCACTGTACTGATCTAAGAATTAAGCGAATGATGGGCAAGACAGTAGACCTAAAAACTTGTCCTGCAAAATCGCCATTTCCTATATCCTGAAGATTGGCAACATTGCCTAAATTTTCGACAAATCGCTGCAAGCTTTTGAGAGGTCCTCCATTTTGCTGTTCGGCTGCCTGGAGGATTTGTTGAGCTGGCTGTTTTTTGCTGTTCCAACATTCCACTAAAGCTGAGCCAACTTTGCCCTGACATTCGCTGTAGAGTTTTTCAATTTCTTCTTTGCCAGCACTGGTAAGGTTAACGTCGCTCAGGGCAGTTCTGAAGGTCATTTCTCCGACTTGAATTTTCATAATTTCTTGCACTTGAGTGCTGCCTACAGCTTTGATGAATTTGACACTTTCAGCTAAGACTTTACCGTTGTTGCTGAGAAATACTACAATTACGAGTGGCCAGATAAACATGGCTACTAGCTCTGACCAAGACTGTTTTTCGATGATTTCTTTGCCACTGGTGACAGCGAGGTAAGTAACAGATATTCCCGCCAGAATTAGTCCTAGTTTGACTAAGGCAATCCAGAGAGAGGATTCTTGAGTGTTGAAAGTGTTAAACCAAACTAAATTCCAAGATTCGATGGTTTTTTGAGAGACTTCTATGGCGTCAGATAGAGTGTCCAGGGCTTGTCCTGCTGTGCTAGTTTGGGCGATTAGTTGTGTCAGCATCTTTGGAAGGGGAGGGGGAAGGGGAAGGGGAAGGAGAGGAGGAGGGGGGAGGGGAAGGAAAAACCAGGTTATTATTAGCTTTGCTCGCTACTAATTAGTGGTAGTTTCGGAGTTGAGGAAGGGGGAAGAGAGGGGGAGGGGGGAGGGGGGGGGGGGGGGGGGGGGGGGGGGGGGGCAAGGGTAGAAAACTTGGGGAAAATCGCGTCATTTTCTACATTGGGGAGCTGATTATTTACAATTTGATAAGTGACAGAAGAAGGTGCAACTCAAAAAAGCGAAAGTTTATCCTTCCTCCCCCTTCCCCTTCCCCTTCCCCTTCCCCCTCCCCTTATTCACCCAAGGTGATGCCTCCCGGCATTTGAAACAGTCCGGCTTGAGTAGAAGAAGCGGTAGCAGCCGCAGCATCCTGCCGTCTCTGGGCTGTGTTAATTTCGTTGAGTTCTTCAGCTTGTTGAGCATTGAGAATGTTGGCAAAACTGCGATCGATTTGAGCTTGCTGGCCCTGCATGACTAAGGCACTTTGATTTTCTGCTGATAAGGCTGCTTGCTTAGCTGCGATCGCACTTTGTTGAGATATGTTTCTCATAATGTTCTGTGTGACATCTTGACCTTCTGAATCAGCACCCAATTCGATTGAATTTTGGCTCTCGCGATTAGTTTGCTCTACGTTCTGCTGGACAATTTCTTTCATCTGAGCTTGTTTTTGTTGAGCTTCTTTACTGAGAGTGGCTTTATTGGCTTCACTGACAGCACTTTCTCTTTCTGCGAGTTCTGCGGTATTCTCTTTGAGGCTGTAAGAATCTTGCGGTCTCTTCTCTAAAGCAGCGGATAGTTTTGTCCCTTCGCTTTCGGAGGTGTTGCCGTCCATTATGCTTTTAACTGCTTCTTTTAGGTCTGGAACTTTCAGTTCTCCCAGGAATGAAGAGAGGGTTGACTCTATTTCACTGCTAAATTTTTCGACTTTATTTAACAAATTGTCCCAGATGCCTGAGATGCTGTCGGAGATGGTGGAGATGGTATCGGAAATTTCGCCTGTTATGTCGCTAATTGTGTTTTCTATACCTCCTATTTCTTTCGGGTTGCTCAAGAAGTTATTAGCTGATTGTTGGATTTGGCTTTCTATTTGTTGATTGGGAACTGTGAAGCTGGAGCGGTTGAAAGTGCTGCTGTTAGGATTGTTTAAGCTGGGAAGCTGTGTTGCAGTCGGATTGCTGCCAGAGGTTTGAGCTTTTGCTTCAACAGAATTTAGTATTAAGCTCAGCCAAATTGCAGGAATGCCGAGGGCAAGTTTGACAAGAAATTTAGGTGATTTCATCGGTTTTCTCCGTCTAGCTAGCAATAAGGTCTTGAGGGGATTTGTGTCCATTGATATCAGTGACTGCATTCTTGCCAATATTGGTTAATGAACGCCCTTCTTTAACGGCTTGTACATATTCAGAGGCAAATTGTTTGAGTGCTAGCAATTGCCCTTTTAACGTATTGGGATATTGAGCCATAACTCGCGCACGAGCCATCAATTCAGCTTGATTGTTAGCCACACTTGCTAATATCATTTCGCCTGGATAGTATCGGCTTTGCCAGAAACGACCTCCTTTTTCAATTAGCCAATTGGAATAAAGGTCGGCAGCTCTGGGAAGGAAAGCTTCTGTCGCGTTTTGGCTAATAATTTCAGCCGGATATCCCAAACGTTTGATCCAAGAAGTGGCTCCGTTTGATGTCAATCTTCCGGTAATTCGATACACCATGTTTTGCATAATCATAGTTCCCGCACTACAATCGCAAATACTGTCGATATCTTGGGCTAGCAAGAGCACTGAAATGCCATTCTTTCTACCCACTGCACAGAGTTCGCCTACTACTTCAGCAAATCCGTCTTTTTTAAACAAAATCGAAAGTTCGTCTCCGATAAATAGGCTTTTAGGGTGAGAAAGTGCGTTACGGATGCAAGCAGCATGGGCGTTAATGGCCATTAAATACTGGTCTTGTTCGTTACCCAAACCGCTAAGGGCAAAAAACTTAACAGCGGGTTCGGGTGAAAATGTACTCGGTCTGCCAATTGCTTTCCCTAAAGGTGAGGCTAGTAATGCGTTGCATTGAGTGATAATTTGGTTGATAGCAATGCGGTCGAAGTCGGTAAAGTTTTGCAGGTTGAGTTGCTCTTTTGTGCAGAATTTTAGGAGGTTTTTGAGGGTTGGCATTTCTTGCCAAGCGGTCGATTTCCAGCCTTTTTCAAAGGCCGTATTGTAGCGCTCGATAATTTCTGGGTCTTCCAGAAATTTTTTCAGAGTTAGCAGCAAAATGGCATCGACTCGCTGCGCTAATTTTGGGTCGCGGACTTTGCCCATGCTGATAATAGTCAGCGCTTTTCTGATAAACTCTTTCCATTGGTCTAGTCGGCGCGATCGCTCTTCTCTGTCAAAACGCCTCAAATCGGGTATTTCGAGTAGATTCGAGCTGCCAGAGGTGATGTCGTAGTACGCACCGTCGTCGCCTAACAGTTTCACTGCTGTCTCAAAGGTACTGCCGCTTCCTGCTGAGATATCCATGCCGACGACTGGGATATTAGCGGCTATTGCATCGACTGCAAATCGCCATCCCAAAACACTTTTACCGGAACCAGACTCGCCTGTTATAACGGCGCGGCTGGTTTGGTTGTGCATGAGGTCAACGTACACGGGTTTGCCGCCTTTGGTGATGAATTCAACTCCTTTTGAGTCGATGTCCCTTACAGCAGTTAAGGGCAAAATACCGGGGACAGTTTCGGTGTCTAAGGTGAGGCGGCGTTCGTTAATTAGCGAACTGCTGTGCAGCAGCCAGCTTACAGTAATGGGCAAAGTTTCTAGCCACAGTTGCCAAGCAATGTTGCGCTCTCTTAATACCTTGGCAGAGCCGAAGCTGTGGGAGAGCATTTGGCAAGCGTGTGTTAGTTGCTCCGGGGTTGGTCGGTAGACTAAGAAGGTGACAGCAGCGTGAATTGCTCTTGCACCTTTGTACATTTTTTTCTGGGCTTCAAAGGATTCTTCCTGTTTGACTTCTGCTCCTACATCGCGACCTTGACCTTTTTCTAAAGCGCGTTTTTTGGCAGTTTTAGATTGTTTAGCTTGCCTTGCTAAGTTGTCTTGAATAATAAAGTTGGGAGCGGCGCTAATTTCGACAACGGCTTCAGTATCGCGGACGTAGCTGTTGCTCATAATTTTCCAGAGCCATTGCAGTTGCTCTCTAGTATTGAGCCAGCCGCCGGGGCCCTCTTCCATTGTTAGCACGCCGCATTCTGCGTTTCTGCCGGGGAGCAAAATGCGTGAGCTAGCTTTTCTGTGTTCCGGGCAGCTCGAACGGCCGCTCATACCTTCAATTAAAATGGTGCAGGCGTGTTTGTGACTGTTGAGGGTTTCGGTTAGTTTGTAGTCGGACGCGGTTTCTTTTAAAATGAGAAGTTGGGGAATAGGGGGTACGGGTGCGCTGTTGAATTTTTGCCACAGCCATCCCCACAATGCTTGGGCATTCATGGGTTGAATTTCCAGTCCAATTTTGGTGTTTAGCAAGAGTTCCCACCGGATGTAGCCTTGCTCGAAAGCATCGAGCAGCAGTTGTTTGTAAAAGCGTTCAGAGTAGATGCGCTGGTTGCCTGTAAATTGTGCAGCAATGCTGTTGGCTGTGTTGATAATTCCATTGATGAATTTACTCAGAGGGTCGTTGGATTTGGAGCCAGATTGAGCGTTGAATGTCCAAGTGCAGAAAATAGTTTGGTTCCACAGTTGTCTGGTGCCTGCTAAGTTGAGTTCTTGAATGCGTTTCTGTTCGTTACGAACGAGTACAGAAATGGGTTTGAGGTGACAGTTGTCAGCCAATTCAGTTAACTGTTGTTGGCGAACGCAATCGCTGCTGTAGCAGCCGGTGTGAAAGGTCATTTTTTCGCCTGGGGGAATGTCTTTTAGCCCTTCTTCTAAGGCTGTGGCTGCATTGTTTACTTCATGACGGTAGAGAATGTTGTGAAAGCCAGCCGTCTCGAATCCGAATACAATTTGGTATTGACTGCCTTCATTCAGTAAGTAACCAGAAACTTCTCGACCATCCTTTTTGATAGTGACTAAACACAGGAGGTTTTGGTAGTTTTGGAAGGGCATAAGTCGGCTGTTACCTCCTTGTTGAGTGGGAGCAAGTTTGGGTTTAAGTTTGACTCGGACTTGTGAATCGCTGATTTGGTGGCGAATGGGGTTTGGTCGGTGTTGGGGAACGAGAGAAAGGTATAAAAGATTACCGTTGTACCACTCATTCCCCGGCGGAGATCTAAACCTGTCTACAAAAAGGTGAGGTTTGTTACCTGTCAGGAGCCACCAGCTTATAATTAGCCAGAAAGTAGTGATGAAAAACCAAGGCATTCCTAAGCTGAATAAGCCGTTGGTGAGGATGTAGGAAATTACGGTGATTAGCATCCAGGGAATTAGCTGTTCCGCTGGAATAATGCCGATGCTGGCTTGTTTGCCAAGAATTTTGTTGACGGAGATGAAGTCTTTGTCTGGGTCTTTGAGCATAATTTAAAGGGGTTTAGACTTGAGGTAGAGGTTTGGGGAAGAGGGAGGGAGAGGGGGTGATTGGGAGAGTGGGAAAGTGGGAGAGGGGGTGATTGGGAGAGTGGAGAGGAGATAATAGAAAGTGAAGTTAAGAAATTAGAGCTTCAAATGAACAGAAAACCAATTCAATACTAAGAGTCAGTGAACGAAAAAGTGGGAGATTAGATGTGTGCAGTAAACAGCAAGCTGTTTGAATTCTCAGGTAGATTGCAGTTACATAATCCCTCATTTCTATTCAATTGGGTGAGTATATGTTAGATGTTGAAGCCCTCTAGTTTTTATCGGGTTGTTGCAAGTTTTCAAACTTCTCCCCCTCTCCCATTCCCACTCTCCCATTCCCCCTCTTCCCTAAGCTCCACCTCCGCCACCGCCATTGCCAATGAAGAGGAAAGTTATTACGTCAATGGCAATTACAATGGCAAAAGCTAAGGCAACTTGAGTCACAATTGGTCGCCAGTCATTGCCTTGCTGCGCTTGGTTGTAAGCAAAAAGAGACGCGGCTGCTACTAACAAAAGGAAGGCTCCGCGAATTAAGTTGAAAATCAGTTCGATGACTTCGGCATCAATAGCTTCACCTCCTGCGGAAGCCGCTCCTTCTGCTAGCTCTGTCATAAATTCTTCTAAGCCGGAGAGGAAGATGGCGTTGGCGGGGGAATCGAGCACGGAGCACAGCGCAGTGGAGGTAATGATGGCAGTAGCAACGTGCCAAAATCGAATTTTGCAGCCGATATATCGCTCGACAATTGGAATTGCTTTAGCGGTGTGCCACAAACTTAAAAAGACTATGCTGGAGCAGCCTAAAGTCGCAATTAAGAGCGGGTCATGAATGCTGAAGTAGATGAGTGAGGCTAGGCAAATGGCGAGGAATGGAATGTCGCCCCGTTTAATTTTATGTTGTTTTAACCAGCGTAATAATGAGTTGCGATTTTGTTCACTTCTTGTTTGGTCTAAGTAAGTAGCCATGTCACTCTCTTGATAAATTTAGTGCTTTAATGCCAATTTAAGTTGTATCTAATGCCTGCAAAATCACCGTATTTGGTGATTTTATATAGTGACAATTACCCCCTCCATTTGGAGGGTGCAAGTGAAATAACTTATTTCAAATCTCCATCTCTGCCTCAGTTTTTCTAGCTTCCTGCTTGTTGGAGTTCTGGTTTTGAGCAAGTTGCTGTTGGGATAGGAGAGTTTCTACTACTTCTGGTGGAATGTCGCACAAAAGTACCTCAACATTACCTTTTTGGAGGCTGGCTTCAAAAACTATCTCGCTGTGAGAGTTAAAGCCTTTGACAGTACCCTTCGACTTGGATTTATCGCTGAATTCGACCTCAAAGTCGAGGCGCGAGCCTTGGGAATCGGTAAAGCTGATTTCATCCCGATTGCTTCTCTTTACCATTTCAGCTAAACGTTCTTGGTTGAGAGCTTGTTGAAAAATCTTTAAGCGGTCGAGTTCTTCTTTTTCTTCAGGTTTCAGGAAGTCGTTTGTAACTTCCCATTCTCCAGTTTGATCCTGTACTGCTGAAAACAGTTCCTCGCCTTCCTTAGTTTTTAAGCTGACAGCGGTAGAGAAGTCAAAATTTGTTACATAAAGTTTTGCTTCTCCCAAATCAACCCCGTCTTCTAATGCAATGCCTTCCGCATTTGCTTCTTCTTCAGCTAGGCTGTAAATTTTTGCCAGTGTTGCTGCAAGTTGGGCATCCTGAGTAAGATTTTGGGCTGTCACAGTGATTTTTTTAGCAGTAGCGCTAGCGCTGTTGCTAGCTGGGATTGTTGATTCTAATGAAATTTTTTCATCTATTTCTGTTGCGTTTTGTACGAATTGGTCGCTGAGGGATGGAGTTGAGCTGTCGGGCGGTTCTAATTTTGCATCCCCAGCTTGAACGCCTGTCTCGCTTTTTTGAAGAGAAAGTTTGTTCTCTAAAGCTTCTATTCGCTCTTCTAGGGTATCGAGTCGCTTTTCAAGTCGGTTGAGTGCTTCATTTATTTGTACGAGCTGTTCTTCAAAACTAGCCTCTGTGTCAATCTTAATAGAAGCCGTTTTTTCAGAATTGTTGTCTGTCACACGACCGGAAATTTTATCAACTTTTCCGTGGACTTTGCTAACAGCTTTAGCTAAGAGCATAGCGGGTGTTGAGACAAATTCGGCATCCGGTTCAGGTAAGATGTTTTGTTCCGGTTCTAGCTTCGGTTCAGCTATTGGTAAACCTTCGGATTCGACCATTGCATCTGCAACTGAATCCGCTTCAACCAAGTTGGTAACTCGCTGGGAGAGCGAGTCAGCCCGCTGGCTTTGAGCTTGGAGCCTTTTGACAATACCGGCAACTTGGCGCTCTTTTCCAGCCCCAAGAGCAGCTTCTATAATTTGAGAAGCTGCTTTTTTGCCAATCAGAGTAGCGAGAACCGCAACTTGAGCGCTCATGCCGCTGACAGTTGTACCTTCTACCTCATTTCCAGAAATGGCTGTTCTACCACTAACTTGTACAGCAGCATCGAGGATACTATCGATGTTCTGGTCGTTTGATTTTTTGCCTTGAGGTCGCTGTTGGCTCGCTCGGGTTTTTGAAGGTGTGCGTGCTAAGGATTCAGCAACTTCTACCGCTTCATTTGTCTGAACTTTTCTTTTGGCTTGGGATTTAGCTGATAATTCTTCGTCTTCCAAATCTTCTCGCTCAGAGTTTTGAAGGTGGCTTTTAGTTTGAGGCTTAGCTTTAGGTTGAGGTTCTTTGAGTTCAAACTCATCTAGGTCACTTAGTTCATCTCTCGGAGAGCGGGTTAAGGCTTTAGATTTAAGCAGTAGTTCCTCCGACTCCAATTCCTCTAGGTCATCTTTTCGAGGTCTAGTTTTGTTTGTAGAATTGGCTGAGGGTTCCTCATCCTCCCAAGTTTTTATTTCATCTTTTTTAGATTTGGTATGGGTTTTAGATTTCGCTCGGGGCAAGGGTTCCTCATCCTCTAACTCATCTAGCAACTCGTCTTTTTTAAACTTAGTTGCAGTTTTAAATTTAGACGTGGAGGAGGGTTCCTCATCCTCCAATTCATCTAGTAAATCGTCTTTTTTAGACTTGGTGCTCGCTTGAAATTTAGACTTGGGGGAGGGTTGCTCATCATCCAATTCATCTAGTAAATTGTCTTTTTTAGACCTTGTTTTAGTTCGAGGCGAATCGAGTAACGCCTCAATTCCTGTTTTAGTAAATCGGTTGTCGTCGGGCTCTCCCAAGTGTTCCATCATGTACTTTCCTGTGGTAGAGCCGTACTCGGGTCGATCGCTCAAACTGAGGACGAGTCCGTTGTGCTTGACCTCCACGCTAATGCCAGGTTTGCCGTCGGCTTCCGTTAGTTCTTCAATTGCATCGGCAAAATCTTCTACGCTGGTGAGTCCGTTTTCCTGGCAGTAATCTAAAGCTTTCTCACAGCGATTTCTTAGGTAGTTGAGAATTTTCTTGCCCTCGGCTGTGTTAGGGGTGATGTAGTTTCCCTGGCTTCGGCTTCGGTATGCTGTTTTTGTAGCCATAATCTTTGTGGAGGCGTGAGTGGATATTTCCCATGAAATTCGAGCAGTATGGCTACTGACTTCACTCGGAAGAGCGGTTTTGGGGAGTTAAAGTGACCCCCTCCAATCGGAGGGGGAATCGTCGCCCACTAATAATTAAGCTGCTACGCATCTAAAGTATCTGTTGGTTGGGGAGGGGGAGAAAGAGAGGGGGAGAGGGGGAGAGACTTTGACGCTTTTCCCACAAAGATTGAAGTATACAATTTAAAGGCGCGACAGCTTATCCCCTGTTTGAAACTCACTAAAAAACTAACTGTTCGGTCAACGAGCTTTCCTGGTGTTCACACCTACCCGCTCTTAGATGTGCGGTAGTTGATGTTAAAGTTGTGTATCTGCATCTCTTTTTTTTGAAGATGTAGAAGCTAATTCAGCATCAACCTCTCTGAGGTATTTGATAAACTGAGAGCTGCTGTTTTCAGAAAGCTTCTTAATGATTTGACCTGTTTTCAAGTCAGCAGCCAAGACCGGATTATCAGCTTCATCTCTGACTAAACACCTAACATTATTGCGAGATTGGCTAATAAAAGCTGTCCAGTTTCCCACAGGGATTTTAGTTACTCCAGTTTGGTTATATGCTTCAGAAATCGCATCTTTCAGCAATTGTGAGAGGTGGGTGGGGCTGGCAGCAATGTTTTCGGGTTGAGATGGCGGTTTGTTTTGGGTAGGGGTTGGCGATACAGATAGCGATCGCTTTTGACGAGGGGTTGGGGATACGGATTGCGATCGCTCTTGACAAGGAGTTGGCGCGACTTCTGAAAGTTCCTCAACTGATTCAATTAGTTGCACAGAGCTAGGGTTGATGTTTAAGATCAGAGCGCTGCCTTTAGGCGAGGGTTCAATAGTGGCCTCAAAGGTAGTGCCGATCGGCAATTTAGGTGAATTAGCAGAGAACATGGCTAATTCTTGTCCGTCAAGGAGGACAATAGGGCTACCGTCGCGCCTCGAACCGCTACCGCTAACAGAGCCAACCTCAAAAGTCAATGTTTTCTGCCTCCATTTTGGACTGCTAAAGTCAACATCTTTCAAGTCATTGTACTTCTGCCCAATCAGTTCAGCTCTGTCAAACTGAAAGGCTTGCAATTGCTGGCAAATTTCATCCGTAAATAGGTTGAGAACCAATGCTGCTTTAGGTGTTTGGTTTTGGGACTCAAGCCAAGTATAATCAGCCGGAGCTACAATGCGTGAACTCACATCTTTGGTGCGACCAAGACCATCGCGGTAGGTTAAGTCTAAACTGTCGATGTCGTTGACATTTTCGCAAAACTTCTTCTCAAGAATTCCCACCAGTTTTTCGCTGGGTTCAATTAAGGCAAAATTGACCATTGGCAGGCTCGGATGCAAAGTTGCTTCATATTTAATGCCTTTGCTGTCTAACAATTCTTTCCAATGTCCAGCTAAGTCTTTGCCAACTGGCTGTCGCTTCTTATCCCTGACAGTCTTATTGCTGCCGTCCCGTTCAAATTCCTCGAAAGGGACACTCAGAACGTAAGTGTCTTTTGGCATTGCTTCGTGGAGTCGCTCGTACTCAGGTTCAAGGTTGAATTCAATCAACAGTTGCCGAGAAAGTTCCTTACAAGCTTTGCGAGGGACTTCTAAGTTGGGATTTGCGGTTTCGACGTGCCACATAGCACTAGCAGCAGAAAACCTTTCTTCAGCGTTGGGAAAAGCTTCGGTCACATCGGCTCTTAAGCTCTCGTATAACTTGCTGACGGCTTCTTTAATTGCCTTAGAATCGTCGCCGCACTCCAAGTGAATTTCGCCCATCCTTTCTCGATAGCGTTCCTTAATATCTTGCGCCCACCTGACATAATGTTTCTCCCATTTTTCTCGCTCATCTAAGTCAGAAGGAGACTCGAACAGGTAGCGAAACTCGTCGCGGTGGCGGCTTTTTAGACGAGTCGGTTCCCACTCTGGGTTAACAGCCTCCCTAGCAATGCAATTGATAGCGGTGCCGTCTCCTATAGGTAATGGCACCGTTTTGTAAAGCCTGGGGTCGTCTTTGTAGTCAAATAGGTAGCTTGGGTGCTGTTCTGACCACTGCTTAGCCTTGGACAGCAGGGTGGGGTGGTGGTCTTCGGTGCGAGTAGCACTTTTGGGACTGTCCACTTCAATTTGCAGGGCATCAAACAGCTTTCCAAGAAGCTGCCGCTTCTGTTGATTGAATAAACTTTCTGGCTGTCCCTGTTCTGCGGCTGACGATTGCACTCTCCCGATTAAGGTAGCAACCCAGCCGATTTTATTTTGGGCGATGGCTACGGCAATTTGCCGCAATTTGGTATACTTGCGATCGCCATCACTATCGGTAGCTTTAGTGTAGTCAACTTTCTCTCGCTTCTCAACTGCATCGTACTCATTCTCTTGATTAGCGTGCCTGGTTTCAGAGGCGATATTCGGCATTCGGGAAGCAGGCGTAATCACTAATTGATCGCCGTCAAAATCGCATTGATGATGCTGCATGGCTTGGTCAGAGCGAATGAAAACGCACCCTTTGTATTGCGTTAATGCGCGATGGCTTTTGTTGTCTACTGTGTAGCGGCGGATGTTATCTTTACTGACAATTGGGTATCGGGTAACGATGACTTCTGTGCCGTGTCGCAAGTGGGGGGCAACAATTGTACCGGGTTGGAGGTTTTCACAAGGTTGAGCCATTGCTGAACCGTGATGAATTGCTCCTTTAATTGCTAAGTCTTTCCACTTTTTAGCCAGTTGTTCTTGCATGAAATCGACGACTTTGGGAAAGTCGAGGAGTTGACCGAGTTTATCGTTCCTCAAAATTGAAATTAGCCGGGATTCGTTGCGCTGGGCTTTTTCATCTGTTTCGTCTTGTAATCCGCTGCTGTCTTCGTGAAGGCTAGATTGAAAAGCAGCTTTTTTGTCGTGCTGCTCCACTAAGTATTTGGCAAGTTGCAGCCGGTTATTTTGTAAGTCAGCTAGCTTTTGGGCTTCAATTTTGGTCGGTGTGGCTATGTCAGCCCCAATAGCTGCTTCGGAATACCAAATCAAAAACTGCCAGGAATTTTCGTATTCAGTTACTTTGGCGTTGCCTCGATTTCCCAGTATAGCTTTGGGAAATTCGTAGTCGCCACAGGGGATAAGTTCAGCTAATTGCTCTTTAGCAACTCCTTTGATAGAGGAGCGATCCATAATGATATCATAACCCAAGTCCGAGGTTAAATTAGCATCAGGCAACAGCGTTCCTTTGGCAAGAAAGCTAATTTCTGGAGTGTGGCAGTCTTCTTGTCCCCATTCCTGCATCCAGGCAAATCTGAATTGAAAAGGTCGGTTGTAATTCCCTCCTAATTGTTGGGCTAGTGCCGGTGAAATTTTACCGTGACAGTCTCCGGTTTGCCACTTATGAGCTTTCGCTTTTTCACTTTGGTCATCGCTTTGAGAATCAACAATTTTGAGTCGCAAGGTTTCGCCGTCAAGGGAGCTATCTAACAATTTGGCTCCTTGGTTGCAACTGCTAACTAGCAGTGAGCCGTAGCGACAGGCGTGGTCGGGTTGAGTTTTGAATACGCTCAACAGTTTGGTTGAGAGTTCTTTGTCTGCAAAATACACATTTTTTCCTGAGCTGAAAGCAACTCTTCTGGTAATACCATCTCCGAAATCGATGTTTTTCAAATGGTCGAAGTTGCTATCATTTGGGTCGGGTTTAACGATGCTTAGGGATGCTAATTCTTCAGGTTCAAAAAGCAGTTCAAGCAGGGAGTTACGCAGCACTTCTGATTCAGCTTGGTATCGCCCCTTTGCTCTACCGTCAGTCAAGGACATATCAAAGACTGGGATTTTTAGTCCTTCCCCAGCTACCCATTCTGTGGAGCGATATTCTGGGGTAAGTTTTCTTCTGCTCATTGATTAGCTCCTGAATCCTAGTTTTTACATTTTTAGGACTTATGCACAGCAATAGTCCAGATTTTGACAAGGTTGTTCCTTCACAAATTCCTGCTACTGAGTGATATTCACCCCCTCCAATTGGAGGGGTTTAGAAGAAAGAAGTAGCGTGTTACAATCAGAATGACAATCCCAATGTGGAGAAAAAAAGTGAAAGTAGTTCGCACAACTACGGCTATGGAAAGCCAACGGGATTATTTCTCTGATAGCGATAGCGATGCACTTGCTCGCGTTGCTATCAGAGAAGGTGAAAACAGTCAGCAGTTTGGAGGTTTGAGTTTTGATGCTGACGGGGTTATTAAAGATAGAGTGTCAAAGTTGTTCAACGTCACCGAAGAACAAGTGGAGAACCCTCAATACTGGATTGATTTGTAAGATATCCCGACCCCAATTAAGTTGCGCTCTTACAAAACAAGCGTTTTCTACTCTAATTCGGAAATTTTTAATTCGGAGGTGTCTAATTCGGAGAGCTTTAACAATTCAGGTGTCAGACCAAGGTATTCCTGACACCTAAAAAGATGGCTAACGCCGTTTTTTGGACTGCGTTTTATCCGAAGAACGACTCTCAAGCGTCTGGTTGGCTTGAAGAGAGTGTAAATTGTTACCGGGAAGCAAGCTGTAAACCACTTTGCGCTTGCGGAAAACCCTAGTGCCATCTACAGGCATTCCTTGTTTCCAAGCGTCTGAAATCGCCTTTCTGTCGGCAGAAATTACGGTTTTTGTTTCGACTCGGCGATAGGGTTCTGGCAGTTGAGATGGGTCAATCAAAACTTCACAGGTAGGCGGATTTTCCTTAACAGTAATGCGGCGGTGTTTGCCAATAATTTCGGAAGTTAACACGCCGCACTCGTTGAAGTAGAGAACGGTTTTGTCTAACCGCTCTCTCCACCCCTGGAGTTTGTTGAGAGCTTTTGAATGCAGTTCTATCAAATACTGCATTCGCGCTGTAATTCCTGCAATTTCGGCATCAATTTGGTCGGCTAAGTCGGCATGGGCATCAACAGCGAGTTCCTGGGTTTCTTGGGTTTGCCAAAGGGATTGCAGCAGTTGGTCGATTTCTTCTGAGCTTTCTGCTGATTCTAGTTGATGCCAAACTTGAGCCGCAGTTATTGAACTTTGAGCAAGCGTCGCTGTGGCTAAATTCATGCTTAGTATCCTCCGTTGATGCAGGTGTGATAATAATCCCGGCGTTCTTCGAGTTGAGTAAGCGCAGCCATTGTTTCCGGGTCGGATTTAAGAGAGATTTGTTTGTCCTTTTGAATCTGGCTAACTGGTTGAGAATGAGTTAAATTTTGTGAGCTTGACTGGGTGATTTTTTGCATACAATTCAAAAAACTTTCTTAAAAATAGCGCGACCGCGCTCTTAAAAAAAGGAGTATTTAAAGTTATGAATTATCCTATAGTTTTTTACCCAAAAGTGGTAATGCAATTCTGCCATCAATATCCTTTGCTAGAGGCAACTTCTAGTTGTGCCACCTCATCCCAACTTCAAGAAACTCAACAATTCGGGAAACCTGTTGTTTTGCTGACTCCGCCTCAACCACCTGTGGTGTTACCTGTCAAGTTGCTGTGGTTAATTTGGGTGTTTTGGCTCTATGGTGCGATCGTACTTCCGCTGTTAGCTATTTCCTGGGGTTGGCTGTGGTGGGAAGTGCTGTTGGTAGTAGCTGCTTATTCATGTTTAATAGCGGCTGCTTATCGTTATGTGTTTGGTTGCCGTCAAAAGCTGCTATCCAGGTATAAGCAGCAAGTTCTTGAGTACAAACAACAAGAGATGTTATCCCAACAAGAGATATTATCCCAACAAAAAAGATTACCCCAACAAGAGACGTTATCCAACAAACAGCAGGAATTTTATAGTTTTAAGCTAGGAAAAGAAGGGTTGCAGACAGTTTTTACAAGTGTAAGAATTGACTTACAGCACAGAAATCGATTGCTCAAGGATTTGATGTCACTTCGCGTTAGTCCTAATGGCACATCTCAAGCTCGGCAAGGAGTGAGTGAACAACGCTTTTTGCAATACTTACAGCAATATTTCGAGGAAGTTGTCCAAGCAGCAGAGTTTAAAATTCCGTCATCTCAGAGGAGCTATTCAGCAGATTTTATTGTAATTCACACTGCATCTGGGATAGGAATTGATGTCGAGATTGATGAACCTTATGCTGGCAAATCTAAGAAGCCCACTCACTGCTGCGATGCTGACAGGGATATGCGCCGCAATCAATTATTCTTAGAGTGGAATTGGATTGTGGTTAGGTTTACTGAAAAGCAGGTGGTTCAGGCTCCTTTGAGCTGTTGCAAGTTCTTGGCTCAGGTGATCGCCTTCGTAACGGGCGATCGCTCTTATTTAAAGCAACTGGAAACTGAACCCGATTTGCTAAGCGTCAAACCTTGGACAACAAGAGAGGCAAGGGCTATGGCTAAAAGCAACTATCGCCTTACTTATTTATCTGGATTTGGCGTCGGTTCTGCTTGCAATCGGGTTTCAAAGTTTTGATGCGAGCGCACGCAATATCCGACTTATTGACTGCAATAAATGTTTATAATTAATACAAAGGAGATAAAATAGATATGCTGTCAGTTGAAGAGAGGTTCATTGAAAGTCAACAGCTCAACCAAAGACTTCTGCAAACAATTCGTTTGCTTGGAGAGTACAAGGGAAAGCAGGAGTTATTCAAACAACAAGCCCCACAAGTTTTAGGCACTTGGCGCCAAGCTGCGGTTATTCAGAGTACCGAATCTTCTAACGGGAGCATCCCAGTTTTGCAATGAGTATAAATACTGAAAGAATTGCCTTACCAAGTTGATGGCATAATAGAAAGCAG
>NZ_JAUBQE010000044.1:0-73492 GCF_036701115.1 Microcoleus sp. Pol1C5
TTTTCTTCTTTATATTTGGGAACTAGCTCACAAAAACGATACCTACTAATTGTAGCACTATTTTATGAAATTGGTATGAGTCTTTCAAGGTTTTGACAAAAGCAGGAATAGCAGGAAGAGCAATTTGTCTTAGAACCTCAGCAGCACTTTGGCCGACTGACAAATTCTGAGCCTGCAAAGCTTCCATCCAATCAGGGATGGCTGGTTCACCTATTTTTCGTAACAGCTTAATAGCTGGATCAAGTGCCGTTTCATCGTTACTCTTTAACTTCTCGGTGAGGGAGGCAATCTGTTTGGGATTAGCTGTGGGTTCGTCCTTAATTCCAGCCGCAGCATTGCGAGTCAACAGCAAAGGGGATGTGAAAGATAGAAACGAGAGGGCAATTACGGCAACTAATCTTTGTCGGTAGTGCTTCGTCATGGGCCAGAATCCTTGTATTTGATGAGCCGTCTCAGCCATTTGAATAATTGTGTATACATTCTCATCAAACTGTTTCAGGACTCCGGGCGATCTAAATTTGTGCTTGTCTGTTGTGAAATCGATCGCCCTAAATACTGCTTAAAAAGCGCCACTTTAAGAAGATTCTGGTTCTTTCCTTGAAAAACCCTTCTTTACGTGTAACTCTTGCTGGGAATTTGAATATACGAATCGGGCATTTCATTCTGCTGGTGAATCGCAAAGAAACGGCGCTCAATTTCTTTGAGAACTGCTGCATCATAATAAATCATGCCACACTCAACACAAATCTCTACTGGCGTGTTAGGAACTAGCAAGTATTTACCTTTATGACTGTAAAGGTAATCGATTCTACGTTCCTCATAGCGGTTGCTACCGCAAGTATTGCATCGGATTTCTCGCATGGGTCTATCCTCTAGTTCTAGGGTTAATAAAATTGGGGGGACTGGGAATATATACAGTTATAATTGCTACTCTTTCACCGCGCCAACCACAGACTATATGAATAGGAATCTCACCTGCATAACCTAATATTAGACAACTTTCACCTCGACCAGTGTTAGGATATTGCTCAAGGATCTCTCCGTTGAGTAAAGCTTCCTCAACCTGAGTAAAGGTTAACCCATCAGCCTGACGCTCGATATCTCCATGACCTGTGTAAACATACAGATTTTGGCGAACTCTTGCTTTAATTTCCTCTACTTTCATTTATACTTAAGTCTAAGGCATAATTAGAGAATCACTATTTTATCATATTTGATGATTTCCGAACCCCTTACCCTCTCAACAAGCAATCCGGTTTTAGCAGCCAAAGGATTAACTCGTCGTTTTGGTGGTTTAATTGCCGTAAACAACGTATCTTTTACAGTTGAAAAACACGAAATTTTTGGATTAATCGGCCCTAACGGCGCGGGCAAGACAACTCTATTTAATCTAATGACTGGACTGATACCTGCTTCTAGCGGCAACCTGATTTATCAAAATGAAAATATTTCCCAATTGAAGCCTTATCAAATTGCTAATAAAGGTATTGCCAGAACTTTTCAAAATATCCGGTTGTTTGGGGAACTTTCTGCTGTGGAAAATGTGGCGATCGCCCGACACATCCACAGTCGATCGGGAAATCCAGTTTTATCGGTGCTAGCGGGGATTTTCGGGTTGCCAGCATCTAACGCAATGGAACGCAAAACCCAGCGAAAAGCCTTAGAATTGTTGGATTTAGTCGGATTGGGCGATCGCGCGGGCGAACAAGCCAAAAACTTGGCCTACGGCGACCAGAGGCGCTTAGAAATTGCCCGCGCTTTAGCCCTAGAACCGCAAATATTGCTGTTAGATGAACCTGCCGCAGGGATGAATCCCAGTGAAAAGCACAAATTAAGCGAATTTATCCGAGAAGTGCGCCAACAATTCAATTTAACTGTAATATTGATCGAGCATCATGTACCGCTAGTTATGGGGTTGTGCGATCGCATTGCCGTCTTGCATTTCGGTCAGCTTATTGCTTTGGGAGAACCTGCTGTTGTGAGGAATGACCCGGCGGTAATTGAGGCTTATTTGGGAGATGACACGTAGAAATTGTAAATGTTTCTCAGGCTCAGGCGGGGAACGAGTAAAATTAATAGTTAGCCTTAAATGAATCTTCCAGCCCTCTTAAGAGTAATTCAGCTATGAGCCAGGTTTCAGCCCCTGGAGGACTGCTGGAAAAGAGACAGTTTGGTCATCAAAAATCAAGTCACAAAAAATGCAACATAGCCCACCCAAAACAACCCAAAACATCCTCTTAGAACTCAAAAATGTTTCTGTAAGTTATGGGGGAATTCAAGCCATACAAAATATTAATCTCACGATTAATGCAGGCGAGGTTGTCAGTCTCATCGGTGCCAACGGTGCGGGCAAAAGTACCACCCTGAGAGCGATTTCTAAAATAGTTAATTTGCGGCAAGGACAAATTCTTTATAGCGGGCGCGATATTAGCCGCCGCCAAGCTCACGAAGTTGTGAAATTGGGAATCGCTCACAGTCCAGAAGGGCGGCGGGTTTTGGCGCAGCAAACGGTGTTGACTAACTTGGAATTGGGGGCCTATATTCGATCGGACTCGGCGGCAGTAAAAGCAGATTTAGAGCGCCAATTTGAGATATTTCCGCGCTTAGCAGAAAGACGCCGCCAGCTAGCAGGAACCCTCAGCGGCGGGGAACAGCAAATGCTGGCGATCGCCCGCGCTCTGATGAGTCGCCCGAAGCTGCTATTATTAGACGAGCCTAGTTTAGGCTTAGCACCTGCGATCGTCAAAGAAATTTTTGCAATTATTCAAAACCTCCGCTCCACAGGCGTTACAATCCTCTTAGTCGAACAAAACGCCAGTTTAGCACTGCAAATTGCCGATCGGGGTTACGTACTAGAAGCTGGTAATATTACCCTCACAGGTATAGGAGCGGATTTGCTAAACGACGAGCGAGTCAGGAGCGCATATTTAGGTTGACTTGGTTAATTTTTGGAATTTTGACCGCTTTCTTTGAAGCCGTCAAAGACGTTTTTGGCAAACAAAACCTCAAAAAAAGTGACGAATATGTTGTAGCTTGGTCTCTCTCATGTTTTTCAGTCATCTTTTTGATTCCCTGGGTATTATATACAGGAATTCCGCCATTAAACTCTCAATTTTGGCTCGCCCTATTAATCGGAGGTAGCATCAACGCTGTCACAGCCCTCCTCTACATCAAAGCCATCAAAGTATCTGATTTATCCCTGACAATACCGCTGGTAGCTTTGACACCCTTATTCATGTTGGTAACTTCACCGTTAATTGTCGGTGAATATCCCAATCTTTTTGATTATATTGGCATTTTACTAATCGTAGCAGGCTCTTATTTATTAAATCTCAAAGAGAAATCTAAAGGATATTTAGCCCCATTCAAAGCACTGATCGAGGAACCAGGCCCCAAATTCATGTTAATCGTAGCCTTTCTCTGGAGTATTGCCTCAAATTGTGACAAAATAGGAGTTACAAATTCCCACCCTATTTTTTGGGTATTCTCTTTGTTTGGTACAATGACTGTCTTGCTACTGCCAGTTTTATTGTACAAAACCCCAAATCCAGGGCTAAAAATTATCAAACAATTACCAATGCTAGCTGCTATGGGGTTTTTCAATGCTATTGGAATAATTTTTCAAATGCAAGCTTTGACATTAACTTTGGTAGTGCAAGTGATCGCAATTAAGCGTACTAGCGTGTTAATGGGTGTATTGTTCGGTCATTTCATTTTTAAGGAAAAAGATATTCAAGAAAGATTATTAGGGGCCGGAATCATGATTTTGGGAGTTTTATTTATCAGTTTATAGGTTGAGATTTCCGGGACTTTGACGCTCATTCTCTCCCCGAATGTAGGGGCGGTGCCCCCGTGCCCGCCCTTTCTCGGTTGGGCGGGAATGTCCGGGTTGGGAAACACGCCCTAGCCTTTATTTATGTATAAGTCATGTTATAGTAAAGGCGATCGCACTTCCTCTCACTATTTATTAACATAAAAAAATTAATGCACAAAATAGCCGCCACACCCGGAGGTTGGAGCCCTCAAGCAGAAGGAGTAATTTTTATTCAGCAAACCCCAGCACCAATAGTATTTATTAGTGCTGCTGACACCGACATTCAAACTCTCGCAGCCGCCGCATCCAAAATGCCGGCAAAATTTCCCAAAGTGCGGGCAGTAAACCTGCTTCAGTTGCAGCAACAACTAACAATTGATACTTATGCCGAGGAAGTTTTAGAACGCGCCGAGGTCATAATCTTAAGACTGTTAGGAGGGCGTTCTTATTGGTCTTACGGGTTAGAAATCCTGCGAGAAACTGTGGAGAAAACTAACGCAGCACTGATTGTAATGCCGGGAGAAGACAGTCCAGATCCAGATTTAATCAGCCATTCAAATGTATCGCTATCAGCAGTCAATCAACTTTGGCGCTATTTCACAGAAGGCGGAGTCCAAAACTTTGTTAATGCACTAAAATTTGCTGCCGATACTTGCCTGAAAACTGCTTATAATCCGCCTCTACCTCAAACAGTTTCCCGCGTCGGAATTTATGATGGGAAAAAGCCAATTGACTCGTCCCCAACTTGCGAACACGGGGACATTACTTCTAAATCTAAAGTAGGAATTTTATTTTATCGGGCTCATTATTTATCAGGAAACTTAGCACCAATTGATGCACTTTGTCAAGCTCTATCCGAGCGAAACTTAGTGCCAGTTCCCGTCTTTGTGTCTTCTCTGCGGGAACCAGATTTGCAAATAGAATTGCTGGAATACTTCCAGCCAAAAGAATCAGAACCCATTCAATTATTGCTCAACACCACAAGTTTTGCAGTCTCCGGTTTCAGCAGCCAAGAACCGGAACAAAACAGCTTAAAATCCTTAGACGTTCCCGTATTGCAAGCAATCTTCAGCGGTGGCGGTTTGGAACAGTGGGAAACTGAGTTACAAGGACTTTCGCCCCGCGATGTGGCGATGAATGTAGCATTGCCGGAAGTAGACGGAAAAATCATTACTAGGGCTGTTTCTTTTAAAGCCGTACAGACTTGGAACAGCGAATTAGAAACAGATGTAGTAGGCTATGTAGCAGCGGGCGATCGCATTTCATTTGTAGCAGATTTAACCGCTAATTGGGTGAAAATGAAACAAACCCCAGCCGCCAACAGACGCATCGCCATAATTTTAGCAAATTACCCCACTCGCAATGCGCGCTTAGCCAACGGCGTCGGCTTAGATACGCCCGCTAGCTGTGTCGAAATCCTCAAAGCTATGCAGGAAGCTGGCTATCAAATTGAAAACATCCCTGCTAGCGGCAATGAGTTAATTGAACTCCTGACTTCTGGCGTGACAAATGACCCGGAAGGACGCGAATTGCGGCCTGTTCATCAATCTTTGGATTTGGCAGAATATGAAGAATATTTTGCTAGTTTGCCGCAGCAAGTGCAAGATGGGATTTGTAAAAGATGGGGGCTTCCGGGAAGCTATGCACAAGATTTTATAAGTAACAATACGTCTTTTCCGATTCCGGGGATTCAGTTTGGGAATGTGTTTGTGGGAATTCAACCATCGCGGGGATACGAACTTGACCCAAGTTTGAACTATCATGCACCAGACTTAGAACCCACTCACAATTATCTAGCTTACTATTATTGGCTGCGAGAAAAGTTTGGAATTGACGCTATAATTCATGCCGGAAAACACGGCAATTTAGAATGGCTTCCCGGTAAAAGTATAGCATTGTCTAACCAATGTTATCCAGAAGTAGCATTAGGCGCGATGCCGAATTTTTATCCCTTCATTGTCAACGATCCGGGGGAAGGTTCCCAAGCAAAAAGACGATCGCAAGCCGTGATAATCGACCACCTGACACCGCCGATGACTCGCGCCGAACTCTACGGGCCTTTGCAGCAGTTGGAAACCTTAATTGATGAGTATTGCGAAGCCCAAAGTTTAGATCCGTCCAGATTGCCCATGATTCGCGATCGCATTCTCGCCCTCACCAACAAAGAAAACTTGGATCGAGAGTTAGGAATACAACTAAATAAATCGGAATTTACAGAATTTATCACCCGCACAGACGGCTATCTTTGCGAACTCAAAGAATCCCAAATTCGCGACGGATTGCACATTTTTGGGCAGTGTCCCGAAGGTAGACAGTTGAGAGATTTGATAATTGCGATCGCCCGCCATCCCACCAACGGGCGATCGGGCTTAACGCGCGCCCTAGCTGAAGACTCAGGCTACGATTTCGACCCCTTAACCTGCGATTCAACCTCGATAATTCAGCACCGCACAGCAGGCGATTTAAAAGCAGAACTCGAAGAAAAAGCCGCTGAATTAGTAGATAATTTAATCGAAAACATCCGCGTTAATCCGCGTTCATCTGCGGTTAAAAATATCCAACTAGGAGAAGCAACCCAACAAGAATTAGACTGGATAAGTAACTATCTTTTACCTTCACTCCTCCAAACAGACCAAGAAATTACCAACCTTTTGCGCGGACTAGATGGGCGGCACATACCAAGCGGCGCATCCGGCGCGCCCACGCGCGGCAGACCAGATGTATTGCCCACCGGTCGGAATTTTTACTCAGTAGATATCCGCGCTATTCCCACAGAAACGGCCTGGAGAGTTGGCAGAGTTGCTGCAGAAACTTTAATCGAAAGATACACCCAAGAAAACGGCGAATATCCGAAAACTTTGGGTTTGTCAGTGTGGGGAACATCCACCATGCGGACGGGGGGAGATGACATCGCCGAAGCCTTGGCGCTGATAGGAGTTCAACCAGTTTGGGATGGGCCTTCGCGCCGGGTTGTAGATTTTGAAATCTTGCCAGTTTCTGTTTTGGGGCGGCCGCGCGTTGATGTTACTTTGCGAATCTCTGGCTTTTTCCGCGATGCTTTTTTTAATTTAATTGATTTGTTTGACAGTGCAGTAAAAGCTGTGGCAGATTTAGACGAATCGGAAGAAAATAATCCTTTAGCAGCACAAGTTCAAGCAGAGATTCAGTATTGGGAATCTACAGGTTTGAGTCAGGAAGAGGCGCAAGGGCGATCGCAATTTCGAGTCTTTGGCTCAAAACCGGGTGCTTACGGCGCAGGACTTCAAGGCATAATTGAAGCTCAAAACTGGACAGACGACAGCGATTTAGCAAAAGCTTACATTAATTGGAGCAGTTACGCCTATACCTCCTCTAGTTCCTCTAATTTGCCGGGAGATATAGCAGGAGTTAAACAGAGTGAATGGGGATGTTCTGCACCCGAAGCATTTGAAAAACGCCTCGGCCAAATGCAAATAGTTCTGCAAAACCAAGACAACCGCGAACACGACATCCTAGACTCGGATGATTATTATCAATTCCAAGGCGGAATGACTGCCGCAATTCGCAATTTGCAAGGCAAAAACCCTGAAACCTATTTCGGAGACAATTCAATTCCTGAAAATCCGAAAGTGCGGCAATTGCGGGAGGAAATTGCGCGGGTTTATCGCAGCAGGGCTGTGAATCCCAAATGGATAGAAGGTGCGATGCGCCACGGTTACAAAGGTGCTTTTGAAATTGCAGCAACTGTTGATTTTTTGTTTGCTTACGATGCTACGGCAAATTGTGTAGAGGATTTTATGTATGAAGGAATCGCAGAGGCTTACATTTTTGATGAGAAAGTGCAGACATTTATTCAAGAAAACAATCCTTGGGCACTGCGAGATATGGCGGAAAGATTGCTAGAAGCTCGTCAGCGGGGGTTATGGCAGAGTGCGAAGCAGGATACATTGGATAAATTGAGGTCGATCGCGCTGGAAGCCGAAGCAGTCATCGAATCCCATACATAAATACTCAAAACGTCACCATCGCCGCTGCAGACGAATGGCTGGTTGCGGTAATATCTACTAATGTTTCGCGATCGCTGAAAGCTTTATGATTCGCCGCTACATTGCTAGCATCAGCACCAGCATCTTAAAACGTACCTGCGCCGCAACCGCCTTGCTAGCCTTAACTTTGGGATGTTCGTCTACCAAGCCGCCCAACACCGCAGCGCCATCGGGTTCGATCGAATCCGCAGTCCTAGCGCAGTCGTCAACTTCTCTGTTAGCCCGAAACCCCAACAAATCCAAAAAATCCGTCAGCGTTTCTTCATGCCCTCAAAACGATGGCTTCACCGAGGCCGTTAACTTTGCCACCCAAGCTTCTAATTTGGCTCAATCAGCCAATTCAAAACAAGACTGGGACGAAGTAGCCGCCCTGTGGGTGCAGGCCGTCGCTTGGATGCAAGCCGTTCCCGCCGGCAGTCCCAGACGGGCGTTTGCTGAGAAAAAAGTAATCGAGTACATGAGAAACCTGGTGTATTCCCAGCAGCAAGCGAGCGCAACCAGATCGCAAGCCAGTACAGTCAGCTTCAGCAGCGATTTGCTAAACGAACAACTACAACTTTACCTATCCTACGTTGCTGCGGTCGGGCCGCCAGATGTTTTGATTGTCGGTAGTTCCCGGGCATTGCAGGGCGTCGATCCCAAACAGCTAAAACAATCTTTGGCCCAAAGGGGCCGTCCGAGCTTAAAAGTATTTAACTTTTCAGTCAACGGCGCAACTGCACAAGTAGTTGACTTTCAACTGCGGCGGCTTTTGAAGCCGGAGCATTTGCCTCAAATGATTGTCTGGGCGGATGGTGTGCGGGCATTTAACAGCGGCCGGGACGATCGCACTTTTAATTCGATCGTCGATTCTGAAGGCAGCCAACTTTTAGCAGCAGGCATTCGCCCCGAACTAGAGTTGGATGAACCCAACGAGATTCCGCTGTGTTACAGATTCCCGCAGCCCTGCGCTAACAACACTTTCCGCAAAGCATTGGCATCTGTCGATCGACCTTTCAGGGGCGGGCAAGATGCCCACCCCAAAATCAAATTCCCGTCCAGTGGAACAGGCATCTTGCCCGTTGCTGACACCCACCCTACACTCAAATTCCTGTCCAGTAAAACGGGCATCTTGCCCGTTGCTGACACCCACCCTACACTCAAATTCCTGTCCAGTGGAACGGGCATCTTGCCCGTTGCTGAGAATGCTGCAAGATATGAGTTAAAACCGATCGCAGCGAATGCAGCAACCCAAAAAGCACAATTGATTCCAGTCTCGCGACGCACAACAGTAGCCATCAGACAACTCAACCAATTGGCAGATTCGATCGACTCTAACGGATTCATGGCTATGTCGGGCAGGTACAATCCCAACACTTATTATCGAGAACGCGCTTACGTTTCAGGCCAGTACGATCGCGACTACGAAAACTTCAACCTCGGAGGCAAACAAGCAACAGCCTTTAATTCAGTTGTAGCATTTACCAAAGCTCGAAAAATTCCCCTTATTTTCGTCAATTTGCCCCTCACAGACGACTACTTAGACGGGACTCGCTTGTGGGCAGAACAGCAGTTTCGGCAGCGAATGCAGCAACTCTCGCGGCAAAAAGGCTTCGCTTTCCGCGACTTTTCGCAGCGGTGGCCGGGCCGTAACGACTATTTTGTTGACCCCAGCCACCTCAACCGCTTTGGGGCGATCGCAGTTTCTCGCCTACTCGCGGCTGATTCCAGCATTATCTGGCCGCGGCCCAAATCCAGCCGCAGCGACGGGTGAAGGAAGAAGGAAGAAGGAAGATGTAGAAATGCAGTCATAATAATATTTTTTATTCCCGGCTTTCTTTTTACCAGGCAGAGCCTGGTAACGCAGATCCACAGGCTCTGCCTCGCAATGCTCAAAAATAGTTTAAAATCTAACCTGATGTCCAAAACCAATTTGTGCGATCGAACATTTTAAGATATTTCACTCAGCCTAAAATCTAACAATCAAAAATCCAAAATCGGTAGATTGTGAGCTCACTCTAAAATCTAACAATCCCAAATCCCAAATCCCAAATCTAAAATCGATAGATTGTGAGTTCACTCTAAAATCTAACAATCCCAAATCCCAAATCTAAAATCGATAGGTTGTGCAACTAAAACAAGTAATTATCGCCCACAAAGCCAGAGATACCCTCAGCCAGCGGTGGGCAGAACAGTGTTCCCGCCAATTAGAAAGTCGCGGGTGTCAGGTTTTAATGGGGCCCAGTGGCCCGAAAGATAACCCGTATCCGGTTTTTTTAGCTTCTAGTAACAGCCCAATTGATTTAGCGGTGGTGCTCGGCGGCGACGGTACGGCCCTAGCTGCCGCGCGGAATTTGGCGGCAGATGGCATCCCGATTTTGGCAGCGAATGTGGGGGGACATCTGGGGTTTTTAACCGAGTCTTTTGAGGATTTCCAAAATACTGAGGAGATTTGGGACAGACTTTCGGAAGATAGGTATGCTGTGCAGAAGCGGATGATGTTGCAGGCAACAGTTTTTGAGGGAAACAGAAGCAATCTCGAACCCCAAAGCGATCGATTTTTGGCACTAAATGAAATGTGTGTCAAACCTGCTTCAGCCGATCGAATGCCGAGCTGTATTCTAGAAATGGAAGTTGATGGCGAAGTAGTCGATCAGTATCAAGGCGACGGTTTAATTGTGGCAACTCCCACCGGTTCGACTTGCTACACCGCATCTGCCAACGGGCCGATTATGCACTCGGGAATGGAGGCGATCGCAGTTACTCCGATTTGCCCTTTGAGTTTATCCAGCCGGGCGATCGTCCTCCCGCCGGGTTCAGTCGTCAGCATTTGGCCTTTAGCAGATTACGAACTCAGTACCAAACTCTGGACAGACGGCATTTTAGGTACTGCAATTTGGCCGGGACAGCGCGTAGACGTGCGGAGGGCAGACTGCGAAGCCCAGTTTATTATTTTGCGGGAAAACTATTCTTATTACAACACTTTGAGGGAAAAACTTCACTGGGCAGGAGCCAGAATTCGCTACAGCAACAATCACCGCAATTAATCCGAATCATCCACCATGAAACTGCCTTAACCCCTAGGACACGTAAGCGTGAAAAAACCTGTTAAATCACCAACAATCTAGATACAAAAACCGCCCTCAGCCAACCCATAATCTCTGTACTTTGTTAAGATCGCTCAATATCTTGACAAACAGCCTGATCCATGCAGATTTCCCAAAAATCAACCAGACCTTTCAACCCTCAAGATACATATCCCTGTCCCGTGTGCCGCACCGGTCAAATTTCTACCATGCCGATGATGGACGCCCTAGCTTGCAACTTCTGCCAGCACATTTATACCGCAAGCGTTGAAAGACAATCGCTCCAAATGGCCGATCGCCAACCGCCCGTAACTTGGCACTGGAACGGCAAACAGTGGATAGGAGCCCACCTCGAAGGCGTAGAATTCGGATGGCCCTACTTTGCAGCGGCTTTTGGTCTAATTTTCCTTCCCACTACCTTGCTCGGACTTTCAGCTTACTATTTTCCCCCGGTTCCCGGCAGCCGGTTGTCGTGGCTGCCCGTAGCTTGGACAGGCTTAGCTTTTTTGTCGCATTTAGGCATTGTGCTGTGGTTGGTAGGTGAATTTTATCAATTCCCGGTGGTCACTTACTTCAGAGCTTGGGGGCGCAGGATTAGCCGGCGCTAGCTTAAATGCTCTCTAACAGCCGATCGCCCTCCGGCGGTCCACCGACATCGATCCAGGTAAAATTAGAGGCGATCGCAAAATTCAATTCCCAATCAGCACTGAAACAGCTATAATCGTTAGCTATTCTAAATAGTCAGATACAAACGCATTGCGATTTGTGAGGAGACGAATGAACATACTTGGAATCTCGGCGTACTATCACGACAGCGCCGCAGCCTTAATTCGCGACGGAGAAATTATAGCAGCAGCGCAGGAAGAAAGATTTTCCCGCAAAAAGCATGACGCCAGATTCCCTAAGAATGCGATCGCTTATTGCTTGAAAGAAGCGAAAATAGATTTGCGGGAACTCGATCACATAGTCTTTTACGACAAACCTTTAGTCAAATTCGAGCGCCTTCTCGAAACCTATTTAGCCTACGCACCCCAAGGTTTTCGCTCTTTCCTAGCAGCCATGCCGATATGGCTCAAAGAAAAGCTTTACCTCAAAACCATGCTCAAAAGAGATCTGGCAGCAATAGCAAACTGCAAAACGAATAAACTGCCATCTCTGCTATTTACCGAACACCACCAATCGCACGCAGCATCGGCATTTTTTCCCAGCCCCTTTGAAAAAGCAGCCGTTTTGTGCCTCGACGGCGTGGGCGAGTGGGCCACAACCTCAGTTTGGTTGGGAGACGGGAACCAACTGACACCTCAGTGGGAAATCGATTTTCCCCACTCCTTGGGTTTGCTTTATTCAGCTTTCACCTATTACACCGGCTTCAAAGTTAACTCTGGTGAATACAAACTCATGGGTTTAGCTCCTTATGGCGAACCCAAGTATGTAGACAAAATTCTCAACTATTTAATCGACCTCAAAGATGACGGAACTTTTCGTTTGAACATGGATTATTTCAACTATACAGTTGGCTTAACCATGACAAACAAGAAGTTTGACGAACTGTTTGAAGGGCCCCCACGTCAAGCTGAAGGAAAATTGACTCAGCGAGAAATGGACATTGCTGCTTCCATTCAAGTTGTTACCGAAGAAGTTGTTTTGCGGCTTTGCAGAACAGTTAAAAAAGAATTGGATGTCGATTATCTTTGTATGGCGGGCGGCGTTGCTCTCAACTGTGTCGCTAACGGCAGACTCTTGCGGGAAGGTATTTTCAAAGATATTTGGATTCAGCCGGCGGCAGGAGATGCTGGCGGTGCTTTGGGCGCGGCTTTGGCGATTTGGTATCAGTATTGCGAACAAACTCGCACTGTGAGCGCCAACACGACAGCAAATAGTATAGAATCCCTCAAAATTGAACTTGTCACCACAAACTCAGCGGTTGAGGAGAGGACTGAAGTTCTCACTGCCAACCCAGCGGTGGCAACTGTGGCGAAGTCGGTTGCTCATTTAACTTGTCACGATCAAATGCGCGGCTCATATTTGGGCCCAAGGTTTACTGACGCAGAAATTATCGAATATTTGGATGCTGTCAAAGCTAGCTATCACCGATTGGACGATGCCGAATTAATGCCGCAGTTGGCGGAAATTTTGGAACAGGGAAATGTGGTGGGATGGTTCCAAGGGCGGATGGAATTTGGGCCGCGGGCTCTGGGCGGTCGATCGATCATTGGCGATCCCCGCAGTGCTAAAATGCAGTCCGTGATGAACCTGAAAATAAAATATCGGGAATCATTTCGACCTTTTGCGCCGTCAATCTTAGCCGAACGAGTTGCGGATTATTTCGAGATTGACCATTCTAGCCCTTATATGCTATTGGTAGCACCTGTCAAGTCCAGTCTCCGTATTCCGATGACTCCCGAACAAGAGCAGTTGTTTGGCATTGAAAAGCTCAACATTCCGCGATCGGAGATTCCGGCTGTCACCCACGTCGATTACTCGGCTCGCATCCAAACTGTTCACAAAGAAACCAATCCTCGGTACTATGACTTGATCCGCCATTTTGAAGAGCGATCGGGCTGTTCTATTGTGGTAAATACTTCTTTCAACGTCCGAGGCGAACCCATTGTTTGCACTCCAGAGGATGCTTACCGCTGTTTCATGCGAACCGAAATGGACTATCTGGTTTTGGAAAATTACTTGCTTCCAAAGTCCGAACAAATTCCTTGGAAACAAGATGATGCTTGGAAAAATGAATTTGAACTAGATTAGTCATTAGTTATTAGTTATTAGTTGGAACGAATAACTAATAACTAATTCCCAATTCCCAATTCCCAACTCCCCATTTCTAATGAGCGACGAAATTAAAAAACTCGACAAAAAAGGCTTGCGCGATTTCGGGCTGCTAATTGGCAGCTTGATTGCAGTGCTGTTCGGTTTAGCAGTACCTTTACTGCGGCGGCATTCTCTACCTTGGTGGCCTTGGGCAATCTGCGGAGTGCTGGTGCTGCTAGCATTGGTTGCGCCGAAATCGCTGAATCCCGTTTATCACGGGTGGATGCGCTTTGGAATTATTCTTAACAAAATCGAAACGCCGATCGTCCTAGGGATAGTTTTTTACCTGATAGTTTGGCCGATGGGAGTTATTAAAAACTTCTTGGGCGAAGATGCCATGCGGCGAAAACTCAATCCGAAAATGGATACTTACCGCGTCCCAAGTAAAGCAAGAACAAAAGTTAGTATGGAGCGTCCTTTCTAAGTGTTTGAATCAACATTAGATTTTCTCAAAGATTTGTGGGCGTTTATGAAAGAACGCCAAAAGTATTGGCTGTTGCCGCTCATTGTGACTTTAGTCTTTTTGGGAGCTTTGATTGTATTGAGTCAGGGTTCTGTGATTGCTCCATTTATTTACACGCTGTTTTGAAATAATGAGCAAGTTGAAAAATTTGGGTGTCAATTTGGGTTTGACACTCGGCGGTTTATTGATGGGGGTGGTAATTGGTGAAGTTGGGTTGCGAGTTGCTAGAGTTGAGGGCTATCCAAAAATAGGAGATTTCGTAGAGTCGGCGCCAACTCGTTTCCACACTTCCGATCCAAATGTGGGCTGGAAGCTGAAACCGGGTGCGTCGGGGGAGTGGAATGGGGAAGGTGCGAGTTTTGTGCAGGTGAATAGCGAGGGTTTGCGCGATCGCGAACATACAAAAGCAAAACCTCCAAATACTTTGCGCGTGGCGGTTTTGGGCGATTCTTTCACCGAAGCAATTCACGTACCTGTCGAACAAACTTTCTGGTCGAAATTGGAGCGAAAGTTAGGCAACTGCGAGGCCGTTAAGGGACGCAAAAATGTTGAGGTCATGAATTTCGGGGTGCAGGGCTACGGTACTGCTCAACAATTAATTATGCTGCGAAAAAAAGTGTGGGATTACAGTCCTGATATTGTAATTCTTGCTTTTTTTATTGGCAATGATGTGATAAATAATTCTCCGAAACTGGAATACGATCGCTACCGACCATTTTTTGCTTATGATGCTAGCGGCAAGTTAGTACCGGATATGTCTTTTCGCAATCTGGCGCCGATCGATCGCAACGAAAGAGCAGTTTCCTTTGTAGACCGGATGCCCAGTTTGATCGTCAACAATTCGCGCATTTTGCAGGTCATTAAAAAAGTAGACTTAGAGCGGAAAAAGCGGGAGTTATCGGGGCACTTTACCACTTTAAGTACCCTGAACCTCAAGAAACCTCAAGATGCAGCTTGGCAAGAGGCTTGGAAGGTGACAGAGGGTTTGATTGTGACGATGCGGAATGAAGTCGTGCAGAAAAATGCTGATTTCTTGGTTGTGACAATCGGCGATCCGATGCAAGTTCGACCGGAGGCAGAGAGGCGAAAAAATTTTATGAGAAAGAACAACATTCAGGATTTGTTTTATCCCGATAGGCGGCTGGAAAAATTGGGCGCGCGCGAGGGTTTTCGGGTACTTAATTTATCCGAACAGATCCAAGGTTACACTGAAAAATATCAAGTTTGCGCCCACGGTTTTGAGAATTCTGTACCCTGTGGGGGTCACTGGAATGAACTCGGACACCGACTGGCTAGTATCCTGATTAACCGAAATTTGTGCGAAAATTTGAAGCAGTCTCAACTCCCCAAAAAACCCTAAGCCGTCAAATTTTATGAAAGATTCAACGGTACTCAAAAAAAGCAAAAATATATTAATTATAATCGCGGTTAATGTGGCGATCGCCTTTATTTGTCTGGAAGCTTTATCGCTTGCTTTTTATTTTATCAACCAAAAACAGTTTTTTTATACCAGAACTAAAGCCAAAGAAAAAGTAGTAGAAGATATTGAAAGGATCGGCATTAGACTTGATGAATCTATCGTAGAAAGACTGCACCCACTTTTTGGCTATGTACTCAAACAAGGTGCTTTCACTAATGAAAAATTAAAGTTAAAAGTCAACAAACACGGTTTTTTTTCACTCTACGAATATCCGTTTATTAAAACCAATAGAAATCAAGTTATTATCGGAGTTTTTGGCGGTTCAGTTGCGAATAACTTTGCAGTCGATGAATACGTAAATCGCCGATTGTCTAACAAATTGAAGACTTATCCAGAATTTGCCAACAAGGAAATTATTGTTTTAAATTTTGGCAACGGTGGCTACAAACAGCCCCAACAATTATTAATTTTAAATTACTTTCTGGCGTTGGGTCAAGAATTAGATTTAGTCATCAATATTGACGGTTTTAACGAAGTAGCACTGTCAAATTTAAACAACAAAGCCCAAGTAGAAATAGGAATGCCCAGCGTTCAGCACATACAGCCTCTGACTGGTTTAGCCAACAACAGCTTGTCACCGGAAGCGATGAGTTCGATCGTGCAAATTAACGAAAACAAAAAACAGTTGAAAGCAGGTATTGACAAATTGCAAACTTGTCAACTTGCTTTGTGTCACGCTGTTACCTCGCTACAGGTGCAACAATTAGTCAACAATTACCAGCAAGCCGTTGTCAAGTACGATTCGCAAGTCAAACAATCCAACCCAGACACGGCAAATAGCGGTATAGTATATATTCCCAAAGCTGACTTTGTTTTGCAGGATGCCGCTGCTTTTGACAAAATGGCATCGATGTGGTATCAATCGTCGATCGGGATGAATCAAATTTTATCAAGTAGAAAGATTAAGTATTTTCACTTTATCCAGCCCAACCAGTATTATCCCACTAAGCGAGCGTTTACCGCCAAGGAAAACGAAATTGCGATCGACCAAAATAGCCCTTACATTGAAGGTGTGAAAAAAGGTTATCCGGTGCTATTGTCCAAAGTCGATGATTTGCAAAAAGCTGGGGTTGATGTTTTTAACGCAGTGAATATTTTAGATAATACAAAAGAGACGGTTTACAAAGATGCCTGCTGCCACTATAATTCAGTGGGAGAAGAAGTATTGGTAAACTATGTTTCTAGTTCCATTATTAAAGTAGTAAGAGAGTCGAAATAGAGGTTTATGAAAAATTTAAAATTCCTAAAAAAAGGACAAGAATTTCTCAAGATAACTTTGATTAATTTAGGGCTTTTACTGGTTTTCCTCGAACTTGGCTCCTTGGGATGGTATTTTGTCAAGAACAAGCAATTTTTCTATACGAGAGAAAAGACGCAAGATAAATCTGCCTTGGGAATTAATTTAGAAGGAGTGCGACTCAATGAGTCTATAGTCGAAAGATTTCATCCTTTTTTTGGGTTTATTCAGAAACCAGGCCTTGACTTTCGCCCCGGTTTTAAAAATAACAACTATGGGTTTATCTCACCTTACGATTACCCTTTCAAAAAGACTAAACCCAATCAATTTATTATCGGAGTTTTTGGCGGTTCTGTGGCTTCTAATTATGGAATATTTGAAGTTCAAAATAAAATTTTACCTCAATACCTCAAGCAGCTTCCGGGTTGGAAAGATAAAGAATTTGTAATTTTGTCTTTTGCTACCGGCGGCTACAAACAACCCCAGCAATTATTGATTTTAAACTATTTTTTGGCTTTAGGGCAAGAACTGGATCTGGTCGTCAATATAGATGGTTTTAATGAAGTAGCACTTTCTAACTTAAACAATAAAAATCAAGTCGATTTGGCGATGCCAAGCATTCAGCATATTTTGCCGCTGACTAGCTTGGCGAATAATAGCCTTTCTACCAAAGCGATGAAAGCAACTATCAGAATCCAAGAAAATAAAGCTAGGATTAATCAGGGTTTGGAACGTTTGCAAAACTGTTCTTTCGCTGCGTGCGATGCTTTGACTTCTGTTTACGTTCAAAATCTAGTTAATAACTATAAAACCGATGTTATTAAGTTTGAAAAAGAACGGACTAAACAAAAAAAAGATGACAGTGGAAGCGTTATTTATATCAATACTAATAAGTCGGTTTTACAGGATTCAGTAGCTTTTCAAGAAATGGCGTTAAATTGGGCAAAAAGTTCAATTTTTATGCACAAAGTTCTGTCTGCTAGTAATGTGCCTTATTTTCATGTTCTTCAGCCTAATCAATACTATCAGACGAAAAGAGTGTTTGGTGAAACCGAAAAGCAGATTGCTTTTAACAAGGATACTCCTTATGCTAAAGCTGTGGAAATTGGATATCCGGCTCTTTTCAAAAAGTTTCCTAATTTGGAAAAAAATAATATCAATTTAGTGAATGCTGTTAATGTTTTTGACAAGACTAAAGAGGCTGTTTATGTAGATAGCTGCTGCCACTACAATCAAGCTGGAGAGGTGGTTTTCAGCAATTATGTAGGTCGTTCTATTCTGGAATCTTTGCGGAAAGATGAGGCTAGAAGCAAAAAGAAGTAGGTCTAAAATATCCGCTGAATGGTTGATGTAGGGTGCGGCTAGCGCACCTTACCGCTGAGTTTAAATTTTAGGTTTTTGGTTGGGTTTTAGATCGATCGCCCGCTGAGTCGATCGGCATCACCAAGATTTTATCAACTCGGTTCCCGTCCATATCGACTACTTCCACGCGCAAACCATTCCACTCAAAATGCTCGGCTGCTGTGGGAATTTTGCCCAAATTAGTAATCACAAAACCGCCCATTGTGTGGTAACTTCCTTTGTGTTCTGCTGACTCTTCGATTCCAAACAGCTCAAAAAAATCTTCGACTGCTAGCATTCCGTCTAACAGCCAAGAACCGTCTTCGCGCTGTACGGCTTGAGGCTCGTCTGCATCTTCAATAGAGGGAAAGTCCCCCACCAATTCGACTAAAATGTCGTTGACTGTAACCAATCCTTGAATGACGCCGTATTCGTCTACTACCAAGGCAATTTGATTGCTAGATTGTTTGAACAGTTCTAATACTTTTAGACCCCGCGTGCTTTCCGGTACAAATAACGGTCGCCGTAAAGAAGCGCTTAAATCCAGGGGTTGACCAGTTAAAGTCCGCGACAGCATATCAGTAACGTGTACTAAACCGACAACGTTGTCGAGTCCTCCCTGACACACGGGAAACCGAGAATGACCGCTGCCGAGCATTTTTTGGCGATTTTCTTCTACTGAGTCGTCGAGGTCGAGCCAAGTAAGATCGGGACGCGGGGTCATTAAGGCGCTGACTCGCCGATCGCCCAAACGAAACACTCTTTCTACCATATCTTGTTCGGCTTCTTCAAAGGTTCCGGCTTCGGTTCCTTGCTCGATTAAAACTTTAATTTCCTCTTCTGTAACTTGCGGTTCTGTCGAGGGTGATATCCTCATCAGTCGCATCACTAAGTCAGTGGAATGACTTAACAAATAAACCGCAGGAGCGCCAATTTTTGAGAGCATTCGCATGGGAATTGCTACGCTTGAGGCGATCGGCTCCGGGTTGTTGAGCGCCAGCCGCTTCGGCACAAGTTCGCCGATAATTAGGGTTAGATAAGTGATGGTTAAAACTGCTACTACTGAGGCGATCGTCTGAGAATAGGGCGCGAGGGCAGGAATCAGCCGCAACAAAGGCTCTACTCTTCTAGAAATCGTCGTTTCTCCGAAAGCGCCCGACAGAATGGCCAGCATCGTAATCCCGATTTGAACTGTCGGCAAGAACTGATTGGGGGCATTAGCCAGATCCAAGGCTACGCGGGCATTGGCTGAACCTTGGTTGGCCATCTGTTGCAGTCTCACCTTCCGTACAGAGATGATGGCCATCTCTGACATCACAAACAAGCCATTGAGGAAAATCAGCAGGAGAACAATCAGAATATCGGTACTTGGGGACATTTCTAAAATTTTCGGTAGTAACGGCGAAGCGCTCTGCCCGGTTAAAGGAGAGGTCTGGAAGCTGCTAATCTCGATCGCAAAATCGAAATTTTTTCTAAACCTGTCACTAGATTAACGGAACTGGCTCAATCGCGATCGCAGGATCGACATATTAAAGCAGAAATCTATCTCCAGTTAAGTTCCCAGGCGTCAACAGCAGAGCGGCACAATCATGGATGTTTGTCGTACAATCTCCTTAACAGGCAAAGGGAAAGAGCCTTAGCCGATCAGGGATTAAAATTAAAAGCGCATGACTTTCTCTTCAATAATTCGTACCCTCGGGCGATCGCCCCTAGCCACAGAACTCCTCAACAAGCTCAAGCGCCATCGCTGCTTGCAACTGTCCGGCATAGCTCGCTTGCCCAAAGGTTTAGTAGCTTCCGCCCTCGCACAGCAAGAAGGGCGGAGTTTACTGGTAGTGACGGCAACTCTAGAAGAAGCCGGTCGTTGGGTGGCAGGGCTGGAGGCGATGGGCTGGCAAACCGTACATTTTTACCCGACTTCGGAAGCTTCGCCCTACGAGCTATCTTACTCCGACGAGAATGAAATGACGTGGGGGCAAATGCAGGTGCTGGCGGATTTGGTGGATAAGGAAGAAAAAACCGCCAATCAGTCGAAGCCAATCGCGATTGTAGCTACCGAAAGAGCTCTCCAGTCTCACTTGCCGCCACCTGATGCTTTTGAACCCTACTGTCTGACGCTGAAGCGAGGTGCGGTTCAAGACTCGAAGATACTAGATCGCCAACTCGTTTCGATGGGGTACGATCGGGTGGCTCTGGTGGAAATGGAGGGTCAATGGAGCCGTCGGGGTGATATTGTCGATGTATTTCCGGTGGCGGCTGAGTTGCCGGTGCGGCTGGAGTGGTTTGGGGATGATTTAGAGCAAATTCGGGAGTTCGATCCGTCTTCCCAGCGATCGCTCGATAAGGTCGATCGCTTAGTTTTAACTCCTACTAATTTTAACGCAATTATTAAAGCAGTTTTAGCTGAAAAAAATATTGACGAAATTAACCAACTAGGCTCTGTAGACACAGAAAATGAAGCCGAAAAATTTGTCCGCAGGCTGTTGGGCTTAGCTTTCGAGAAACCTGCATCTTTGTTAGATTATTTGCCAAAAAATACTTTAGTTGTAGTTGACGAACCGCAAGGGTGCGAAGGTCACAGCGACCGCTGGTTTGAGAATGCACAGGAACAGTGGAATAGTTGTAATCGCGAATCGGAAGTTGCTGGTGAGGGAACAGAAAAATTGCCAATTTCTAACTTGAAAGTTCCGAAAATTCACCGCACTTTTGCAGAATCTATGGCAGATGCTGCAGCTTTCGACAGGCTAGAACTTTCAGAATTGGCAGAAGATTCTACTACTAAAAAAATTCAAAACTCTGCCGAGAGTGACCAGCTACCGTCTGCGATTAATTTGGCTTCTCGGCCTGTGCCGGTGATGCCTCACCAATTTGCTAAGTTGTCTCAAATGCTCAGGGAAGAGCGCGATCGAGGTTTTACCATTTTTCTGGTTTCTGCTCAACCCAGCCGTTCTGTTTCTCTGCTGTCGGAACACGACTGTCCGGCTCAGTTTGTGGTGAATCCGCGCGATTATTTGGCGATCGACAAGTTGCAATTGCAGCACGTTCCGGTTGCTTTGAAGTACAGCGGGCTGGCAGAATTGGAAGGTTTTATTCTGCCGACTTTTCGGATTGTTTTAATTACCGATCGGGAATTTTACGGTCAGCATTCTCTTGCTACTTTTAGCTACGTCCGCAAGCGCCGCCGTGCTGCTTCTAAGCAAGTAGACCCGAATAAATTAAGCCCTGGTGATTATGTGGTTCACCGCCAGCACGGAGTGGGTAAATTTCTCAAGTTGGAACGTTTGACGATCGATCGGGAAACTCGCGAATATTTATTGATTCAATACGCTGACGGTACTCTGAGAGTGGCGGCAGATCAATTGGGGGCTTTGTCGAGGTTTCGGACTGTAGGCGATAAAGTACCGGATTTAAACAAGCTGACAGGCCAAACTTGGGAAAAAACTAAAACAAAGGTTCGCAAAGCTGTTAAAAAATTGGCAGTGGATTTGCTGAATCTTTATGCTAAAAGAGCTAAACAAACAGGTTACGCTTTTCCTCCTGATATGCCTTGGCAACAAGAATTAGAGGATTCTTTTCCTTACCAGCCAACCCCCGATCAGTTAAAGGCAACTCAGGATGTGAAACGCGACATGGAGGGCGATCGACCGATGGATCGCTTGGTCTGCGGCGATGTCGGTTTTGGCAAGACAGAAGTGGCTCTGAGAGCGATTTTTAAGGCGGTCACGGCGGGCAAGCAGGTGGCTTTGCTCGCGCCGACAACGATTTTGACCCAACAGCACTATCACACGCTCTCGGAGCGTTTTTCCCCTTATCCGATCGAAGTTGGTTTGCTCAATCGCTTTCGCACTGAAACCGAGCGCCGGGAGATTCACAAGCGTTTGGCGACTGGGGAATTAGATGTGATTGTCGGTACTCAAGCTGTTTTGAGCAAAGCGATTAAATTTCGGGATTTGGGCTTGTTGGTGGTGGATGAAGAACAGCGGTTTGGAGTTAAGCAAAAGGAAGCGATTAAAGCTCTCAAAACAGAGGTAGATGTTCTGACTCTGACAGCAACGCCGATTCCCCGGACTTTGTATATGTCGCTGTCGGGGATTCGCGAGATGAGTTTGATTTCGACTCCGCCTCCCAGCAGGCGCCCGATTCAGACGCATTTGGCTCCCTATAACCCGGAAGTGGTGCGATCGGCAATTCGTCAAGAATTGGACAGGGGCGGTCAGGTTTTTTACGTGGTGCCGCGGATTGAGGGGATTGATGAGTTGGCCGCTCAGTTGCAGGAGATGGTTCCGTCTGCCAGAATTGCGATCGCCCACGGTCAAATGGATGCTTCGGAATTAGAATCGGTCATGCTGACTTTCAGTGCGGCAGATTTCGATATTTTGGTGTGTACGACGATTATTGAGTCGGGTTTGGATATTCCGCGAGTCAATACTATTTTAATTGAAGACGCGCAGAAGTTTGGTTTGGGTCAGCTTTACCAGTTGCGGGGACGGGTGGGACGCGCGGGGATTCAAGCTCATGCTTGGCTGTTTTATCCGAAGCAGAACAAGCTGTCTGATGCTGCAAGGCAGAGGCTGCGCGCAATTCAAGAGTTTGCCCAGTTGGGTTCGGGCTATCAGTTGGCCGTCCGAGATATGGAAATTCGCGGTTCGGGTGATGTTTTGGGTACTGAACAATCTGGTCAAATGGAGGCGATCGGTTTTGATTTGTATGCTGAAATGTTAGAGGAGGCTATTCGGGAAATTAAGGGTCAGGAAATTCCGAAAGTGGAGGACGCGCAAATTGACCTAACTTTGACGGCGTTTATTCCTGCCGATTACATCGCAGATTTGGATCAAAAGATGAGCGCTTACCGGTCTGTGGCTTCTGCTAATACTCCTGAAGAATTACAGCAGATTCAGGCTGATTGGTGCGATCGTTATGGGCCAATTCCTCTTCCAGCCCAGCAACTTATCCGTGTGGTCGAACTAAAACAAATTGCTAAAAAAATCGGTTTTTCTCGGATTAAACCGGAGAATAAGCAGAACATAGTTTTGGAAACTGCGATGGAAGAGCCTGCTTGGAATTTGCTCAAGGCTAATTTGCCGGAACATTTGCGCTCTCGTTTTGTCTACAGCAAGGGGAAGGTTACTATTCGAGGTATGGCGGTTTTGACGGCCCAAAAGCAATTGGATAATTTGATTGATTGGCTGGGTAAAATGCAGGGCGCTTTGCCGGAAGCAAATGTTTGATTTTAATATATAATCCTCAAATCTCGCGCACCGCCGAAACCACAGAATAATACCGATGGAACCATAAAAAATATTACTGCTGTTTTCATGATGGTTTTAGCGACAGAAAGGATTAAAATCGTGAAAAAGTTAGTGAGTATTTTTTTGGCGATCGCGCTAGTGCAAGGAGTCCCAATGGCGGTTCAATCTCAACAAATAATTGACCCGATCGATCGGGTTGTGAGTGCAGGATTGATGAATAAAGATGCTAGTGGTAATTTTAATGCTGAGGGCTTTGTAAGTCGCGCCGATTTGGCGATGATTTTAGTGAAAACTTTTGGTTTGGAACGCCGGAAAACCGCTCAGAAACCGGATAGGGAAGTGCCGGACGTACCGAAGAGTTACTGGGCTTACAGTGCAATTCAAACTGCTTTGAAAACGGGAACGATGAGTGGATATCGCGATGGAATGTTTTTCCCAAATCAAAGGGTGACTCGCGCTGAAGCTTTGGCGATTTTTGCTCAAGCTTACGGGGTTTTTCAGTTTCCCGATCCCAGCATTTCCGAGATTTTAGCTAAGTATCCAGATGCAGGCGAAATCCCTAGTTGGGCTAGAAAGTCTATAGCTACTGCACTTTATGAAGGGTTTGTTAATGTTGATATCGCAACTAATAAGATTAATCCTTTGAAACCGATGACTCGTGGGGATATCGCTTACGCTTTGAGCAAGTATTTGGAGCGGCAGATAAGGCCGAGTTCTTTGCCTGTCCCGGACGAGGAGCCTCCCGATCGCGGCGTGGGAAGGTGATAGTGTTGAGTTGTGAGTTAAAAAGTCGATCGCCCGCCATGCAAAATCCCGGAGCTTTGGTGACTGTAAAAGCAGCCATCAAACCCCCAGGATTTAAAGTTTTCCTCTTAAACGAGGCTCAAATTATCCCCAGTGAGCTTTAACTCAATCAGCAGTAGCCAATTCGGTACTGCCACCACCGCGCTTCCGCGTCAGGGTATTGAAAAGCATCTGACCAACTGCTTTAATCAAATTGCCTTCTAACTCCATGAACATCTTCATGTTCATGCCAAAAGCTGCATTAGCTTCGTCAACAATTCGCTCTGCTGTTGCTTCGTCAATCGGCAGTTCATTCATTGCCTGACGGTAGTTAGCCTTGAATTCTTTTTCATCAGGAATATCCTGGAATTCATAGAAAGCAGTGCCTTCTCCGTCGGAAAGATTCATCCCGCGCTGGGCAATTCCCTTCAGGATTTGTCCGCCGGATAAATCGCCAAGGTAGCGAGTGTAAGAGTGAGCTACTAACAGTTCCGGTGCGGTCGCCGAAATCTCGCGAATTCGCTCCACATAAGCTTTAGCTGCGGCTGACGGAGCTACTTGTTCGCGCCAATTGGCACCGTAGTAGTAAAATAAATCTTTTTCTAAGCTTTGTTTGCGATTCAACTCAGAAAAGTAAATTTTTGAAACAACCGGATGCTGCTTTTGGCGTTCCATTTCCTCTTCCATTGCCGAGTAGACAAAGTAGAGGTTTCCTACTAACTTCCGGTAAGAAGTTTTTTCTACAACGCCTTTTAAAAAACACTTGACAAAACCGACGTTTTCTGCCATTGTGTGGGACTTTTTGGTTCCCTCACGCAATTTGGTCGCTAAATTGATGCTCATGCTATATTTGTCCAACCTTCTATTTTTGTGGTAGCTGATGGATGCGCCAAAAATCTAAAAATTACCTAAGTGTTTACCTTAGATCGATTTGATGAGAGATTGTATTAATTTTTATAACAAAACCTAGAAACATCAAACGGCCCTGATGCCCGATCGCCCGAAAGGGCAGAAGGCATCAGGGCCGCAAAAGTTTAGTCATTAGTCCTCAGCTATTAGCTGTTAGCTAACGACTGACGACTAATGATTAATTTAGATGTCCAAGTCGAGGAGGTTGAGTTTGGGGCCGTAGGTTTCGATGAATTCGCGGCGGGGGGCGACACGATCGCCCATTAAGATCGTAAAGATGCGATCGGCCTCAGCAGCGTCTTCAATCTCCACCCGTTTCAGCGTCCGAGTTTCTGGGTTCATCGTCGTATCCCACAACTGTGTCGGCATCATTTCACCCAAACCTTTGAACCGCTGAATGGTGTAATTAGCATTCGCCGGAAATTCATTGCGGATGAGATTGTTCATTTCGCGATCGCTGTAACAGTAGTAATGATTGCGTCCCCGTTCCACTTTATAGAGAGGAGGACAAGCAATATAGATGTAACCTTGGTCTACAAGTGCGCGCTGATAGCGGTAGAAGAAAGTCAGCAACAGCGTGCGGATGTGAGCACCATCTACGTCAGCGTCAGTCATAATTACGATGTGGTGATACCGCAATTGACCCGGATCGAATTCTTCGCCTTTGATGCCCAAACCCAGGGCTGTAATTAACGATTGAATTTCGTTATTTTTGTAGATTTTGGCGTCGTCGGTTTTCTCAATGTTGAGAATTTTACCGCGCAAAGGCAGGATTGCTTGGAATTGGCGATCGCGCCCTTGTTTTGCCGATCCGCCTGCAGAATCCCCTTCCACCAGGTATATCTCAGACAGAGCGGGGTCTCTGGAACTACAGTCCGCCAATTTTCCAGGCAAAGGAGACGATTCTAAGACAGATTTTCGGCGCACTAAATCGCGGGCACGGCGGGCGGCTTCAGCGGCCTTAAATGCCTGAATTGCTTTTTCCAAAATAGCGTCAGCTACTTGGGGGCGAAACTCCAAATATTCTGTTAATACTTCGCCTACCAAGGAATCAACAATTCCCCGAACTTCTGTATTTCCCAACTTAGTTTTAGTTTGACCTTCAAATTCCGGGTCTGGGACTTTGACCGAAATTACTGCTGTCAAACCTTCGCGCACGTTTTCGCCGGCGAGGTTGGGCTCATTTTCTTTAATTTTGTTGCGCTTGCGGGCGATCGAATTCATCGTCCGCGTCAAAACAGCCTTCAAACCTTCTAAGTGCGTGCCACCGTCGATCGTCCGAATGTTGTTAGCAAAACCTAGAACGTTGTCGCTAAAAGCATCAACGCACCACTGCAAAGCCACTTCTATCTGCACGTTGTTGCGTTCTCCTTGCACGTAGATCACTTCTTCGTGCAGAGGCTGCTTTTCGCGGTTCATGTAGGCGATATATTCCTTGATTCCGCCCTCATAACAGTATGTTTCGACGCGAGGTTCGCTACTTTTAAGCAGTTCCAAACGGTGGTCGCTAAACGTAATTCTCACGCCCGCATTCAAGTAACCCAATTCTCGCAAGCGCCCGGCGAGTATAGTGTAATCAAATTCAATGCCAGTGCTAAATATGTGAGTATCTGGCAAGAAAGAAACTGAAGTGCCGGTGCGAGTACCTTTGTTGGGCTTGGCAGTAAGTTCAGTAACTGGATTGCCTCTTTCGTAGCGCTGTAAATGTTCTTTTTGGTCGCGCCAAACTGTCACTTCTACCCACTCGGACAGCGCGTTAACAACAGAAATACCTACACCGTGCAATCCTCCAGAAACCTTGTAGCCACCACCGCCAAATTTACCCCCGGCGTGAAGTACAGTCATTACTGTTTCTATTCCTGATTTGCCAGTCTTGGCAACGATGCCGGTGGGAATGCCCCGGCCGTCGTCTGTCACGGTAACGGAACCGTCGGCGTTGATGTCAATCTCGATGTGAGTGCAGTGGCCAGCCAGCGCCTCATCTATGGAATTGTCCACAACCTCGTAAACTAGATGGTGGAGTCCTCGCGGGCCGGTGGTACCGATGTACATCCCCGGTCGTTTACGGACTGCTTCGAGACCTTCGAGAACTTGAATCTGGTCGGCGCTGTAGCTGCTGGTCATACAAAAATAGCTCCAATAATGAGGCCTAAAGCCCCGAAAGCTTCTAAAATGGGAAAACTCCTAAAATTATAGCACAAAACGGTTAAAGGCGATGCTAGGGCTTTCTGAAGGGAAATTTATCGGGGGGAGGGAGGGGAATAGTTTTGAGATTACTCAAAGGCTCCAGGGGCCGATCGCGGTGAATCAGTGGATGGAGAGAGGCGAAAGCATGGAGAGGAGAGGATTTGAGAGTTTTTATAGGGAAATGTGCGACAGCTTATGCCTAAATTAATTACGATTTGCGGAGCGACGGCGACGGGGAAGTCGGGAGTGGCTTTGGCTTTGGCGGGGCGACTGCAATCCTCGATCCTGAGTGCGGACTCCCGTCAAGTGTACCGCGAATTTGACATCGGAACCGCAAAACCGACGGCGGTCGATCGCACTTGTGTACCGCATCACTTAATTGACATCTGCGATCCGACAGAAACTCTGACACTAGCAGAGTACCAGCAGCAAGCTCAAAAATTAATTGCTGATGTCGATTTTCCTGTTTCTCCCCCCCTGTTGTTGGTGGGAGGGACGGGCTTATATATTAAATCGATTGTGCGCGGTTTAAAAATTCCGAGGGTAGCACCGATGCCCGAATTGCGATCGCAACTTGCCGAACTCGGACAATCTCAATGTTACGCGATGTTGCAGCAGGTCGATCGCTCTGCGGCTGAGAAAATTCACCTCAATGATCCAGTAAGAACTTTAAGAGCACTGGAAGTATTTTATGTCACCGGTCGCCCTATTTCGGAACAGCAGGGCGAAAATCCTCCCAATTATCCTATTTTACAAATTGGGTTGGATTGCGCGATCGATGTTTTGGTCGATCGTATCAAACAGCGCACCGAACAAATGCTAGAACGCGGCTGGATCGCGGAAGTAGAATATTTGTGTAAAAAATACGGCTGCGACTTGCCACTGTTGAACACGCTGGGCTATCAGGAAATCAAACAATATTTGGCTGGCGACATTAAGCTTGAAGAAGCCAAAGAATTAACAATTTTGCACACGCGGCAATTTGCGAAGAGACAGCGGACTTGGTTTCGAGCGTATCCTGAAATTGAATGGTTTGATGTTAGCACGCCAGATTTGCTAGAAAGAGTTTGGCAGAGAGTTGAAGAGTTTGAGGGACGCAGATAAAGACGGATGTAATATCAATTTTTCGTTCGCAGGCTCTGCCTGGGAATGCCTGAATCCGAGGCTCTGCCTCGCAGAAATAGGGAAGCATAGCCTCCGGTTCTGCGTTCCTAGGCAGAGCCTATCAACGAGGGGAAATCCGTCAATTAAGTGTACAAACCCGCCACATATTCGCCGTAACCGTTATAGGGCAAAGTTGGGCGAGTTTCCCACGACCAACTGTTACCGGGACCGACTATCCGTTCACTTGCCTGCGACCATCTGGGGTGCGGCTTGTCGGGTTCGACATTTGCTTCAAAAGCATATTCGTTGGGACCAATTGTATTCCAAAAAGTGGCGGGCTGTTGTTCGACAAATTCAATTTTTACGATCGACTTTGCGCCCTTAAAACCGTATTTCCAAGGAATCACTTGCCGCAGTGGCGCACCATTTTGCTTAGGTAGCCTTCGGCCATACAAGCCTGTGGCAAAAAATGCTAAATCGTTCGCCATTTCTTCAATTCGCAGACCTTCGGTATAAGGCCAAGGATAAAATTGCGACATCAAACCGGGACCGGGAGTAATTTTGGGGTCGTAAAATGAGGTGAAGCGAACGAATTTAGCCTTCGATTGCGGTTCGACATCGGCCATCAGTAATTTCATGGGGAATCCGACCCAAGGAACTACCATCGCCCACGCTTCTACACAGCGAAATCGATAAACTCGTTCTTCGATAGGGAATTTCTTTTCGAGGTCGTCAATATCATAAGTTCGGGGATTTTTTACTAAACCGCTTACTTCTACTTTCCAGTTTTCTGTTGGCAAAGCTTGAGCGGCTTGCCAAATAGATTTTGTGCCGCCGTATTCGTAAAAATTGTTGTATTTTGTAGCTAAGCCTTCGTCGGTAATTGCTCGATCGACTTTCGCAAAGGCGGGATTCCGGCTCAATTCCGAATATGCTTGGGTTGAGCTTTGATCCAAAGCAGTTTTTGAGCTAGCATTACTTTGGCAGCCTGTCAGCGGTACCAGCGAAGCAGCCACGCCTGCGCCAATTAAATTTGTCATGAAGCGGCGGCGGTTGAGAAAGGCTGTTTCTGGGGTAATTTGGTTGTCGAGAATTTCCCAAGATTTGGGTACGCGAATTAACGGCATAAGTAATAGTTAAAAGTTAGTAGTTAGTTTGGCTAAATTTGCCAATTTTTTAATCGGTTAGTCGATTTGAAATTTGAAGTTTTAGATTAACTCCATAGGAGAAAGAATCGCGGATATTTCGCAATGCCTCGCGATTGCTTTGCTGCGATCGCACTGAAAGTATTCGCAATGACAGTATAACGTAATTCGGTAACAGCAAATCCAGCCGAGCGCTCGATCGCGCGAGCAATCGAGCGACCTATTAAACCTTGCTCGCAGGAAAGTCAGCAATAATTTACGTGCGATCGACCAAAGCCATTGTGGCGAAAATCTGGGAAACAATTATGATCAAGCAAAGATTCCAATTATTTAATTTGTCCACAGGAAGCGGCACGCACCGCCCCGCTTTCCTCCCCCACCAGCAATAATGTCGGACGGGGGTCTCCAGCGGAAAGACAAATGAGTTACTGCACCAATCCCAATTGCCAGAATCCCCAAAATCTCGATCGCGCGACAGTATGCAAAAGTTGCGAGTCAAACTTGCTGCTAAAAGGCCGCTACCGAGTCTTTCACACTCTCGGTCAAAGTCTCACTTGCCGCACCTTCTTAGCAGTCGATGAAGACCAACCTTCGCAACCCCGCTGCGTTATTCAACAGTTCTGCGGCTCAGCAGCAGCAGACCGTGGCACACAGGCAAACCGGACATTTCGCGGCTCAGCCTCAGTTCTCGACGAGTTAGGGAAACATCCGCAAATACCGAAACTGCTGGCATCTTTTGAACTCGAAGGCTGCCAGTATTTAGTCCAAGAATACATCGAAGGCCGCAATTTAGCCGATCGGCTTTCAGAAAAAGGTGTTGTTAAAGAAATTCAAATTTGGTATCTGCTAAGCGAATTATTGCCAGTCCTGCAATTTGTTCACGACAATCAACTGATTCACGGAGATATCAAACCGTCGAATATTATTCACCGCAAAACTCCCCAAGCATCCCCAGCTTTGGCAGGGAAAGAGGATTTACATTCCGTGTCCCAAGAAAGTGCCTCTGGGCTAGTTTTAGTCGATTTCGGGGCGGCAATTCCGGCTAATAGCGGGCCGCTGAAAACAGAAACGGTCACAGGTTCTGCTGAATACGCGGCCCCGGAACAAATTAAGGGCAAAGCGATTAAGAGCAGTGACATCTACAGTTTGGGTGTCACTTGCATTCACTTGTTAACGGGAATGTCGCCCTTTGATTTGTTTGACATCAAAGCCGAAAGTTGGACTTGGAGAGATTATTTGAAAGTACCAGTTTCGGCGCGACTCGGCCGCATTCTGGATAAAATGGTGCAGCGAGAACCATCAAAACGCTATCGCTCGACCGAGGCAATTCTCACAGACATGAAATACGGCCCGGCACCGGTAGACGTGATTCTCAGCAAACCCAAGTGGACTTTGGCCATGTGGGGAGCAAGTGCGGTTGCCCTGCTGTCCGTAGTGCTGGGTGTTCGCTTGCCCTCTCCTGCACCGCAGGCTTTCACTTCTTCTGAGCCTGTTTCTAGCATTCCCGAAATTCGGTTTAATCCGCCCCCGATGCAGGATTTCAAGGGTGAGGCATTGCAATCCCGGCCAGCAGTGCGGACTCTGGCGGATCAAGACAAAAACCCGGTTTGGGCGGTAGCAGTCGCTCCCAACGGTCGCGTGATTGTCAGCGGGAACAACGACGGCACAATTCACCTGCTGCACAAGCGTCACGGCAAGCTGCTCAAGGTTTTAGCAGGACATTTGGGACCGGTGTGGTCGGTGGCTGTCAGTCCCGACGGCAGGACGATCGCCAGCGGTGGCGTTGACGGTACGATTAAATTGTGGAATTTCTATTCGGGCAAGTTAATTCAGACTTTGGACGGACACCAAGACGGCGTGTTCTCGGTGGTTTTCAGTCCCGACGGCCAAGCCCTGGCCACTGTAGGTAAGGACAAAACTTTGAAGTTGTGGCAAGTCGAAGGCGGGGCCGAGTTGGAAACTCTCCAGGGGGTTCTTGACGAGGTGCAGTCGGTGGCTTTCAGTGCCGATCGAGAAACTTTGGCGATCGGCAGCAGCGACGGTAAGATCAGCCTGTGGAACTGGCAGACTGGGGAATTCAAAGACACTTTTTGGGGTCATTCCGAGGGGGTTTGGTCTCTGGCCATCAGCCCGGACGGTCAAACTCTCGCCAGCGGCAGTTGGGACAAGACGGTGAAGTTGTGGGATATCAGCGCAAATAATCAGTTCCGGCAGTCCAACGGTTCTCTGCTACGGACTTTGATCGGCCATTCCGACAAGGTTAAGTCCTTGGCTTTCAGTCCCGACGGAAACAAGCTGGCCAGCGCCGATTTGAGCGGGACTATCAAGCTGTGGCGGATGGGTTCCGGCGAAATCGCGGGCACGCTGAAGGGTCATTCTACCTGGGTGGAATTGGCTTTTAATCCTCAAGACAAAACTCTGATCAGTGGCAGTTTTGACGACACGATTAAGGTGTGGCGACTGTCTCCTTAATTTGTTCGATTTTCCGCGCTATAAAATTATAAGAATCCCCAACCAGAATCTTTGATTTTGGTTGGGGATTCTTATAATCGGCGATTGAAATCGCTGCTATACAAACTTATATTCACTCCAAGCTGACTAAAGTATATATTTAGGCAGTCCCGCCGTTAACGCGGATATTTTGTCCGGTAATCCACCGGGCTTGTTGGCTGCACAAAAAAGCCGTCACATCGGCAATATCTTCAACTTCTCCGAGTCTTCCCAAAGCAGCCATTTGAGTAAATCTTTGTATTTGTTCGGCGGTTTTGCCGACTGTAAAGAGTTCTGTATCCGTTGGGCCCGGAGAAATCACATTAACTGTAATTTGGCGATCGCCCAATTCCTTCGCTAGCGATCGAGTTAGCTGTTCCACCGCGCCTTTTGTCGCCACGTAAGCCCCGTAAGTTGGCAGTAGCATCGCCGTTGTCGAACTGGAAAAATTGACAATTCTTCCTCCGTCTGCCATCCGTTTAGCAGCTTCTTGACAAGCAAAAAACGTGCCTTTGACGTTAATTGCAAAAAGATTATCAAACTCTGCTTCGGTAACTTCCGCTACAGGTTTGTAAAGAATTACTCCTGCATTATTGACTAAAATATCGACTTGTGAATATGTTTCCAGAGTGCGATCGAACAAATCGCGAATTTCTGCGGTTTTGCTGACATCGGCTTGCACGGCTAATGCTTTGCCGCCTGCTGCTTCAATCGCTGACACAACTTCTTTTGCTTGCTCAGATCCTCTGGCGTAGTTGACGACCACTGATGCGCCTTCTTCGGATAATCGGAGGGCGATCGCGCGTCCAATTCCCCGCGATGCACCAGTCACAATTGCCACTTTTCCTGCTAGTGATGCCATGTGATTTCTTCTGCAATTAGCGTTGATGCTGGTTCAAAATAATCATACTATTTTTTCCGCATTCCGGTACACAAACAAATTTGAAATTTCACACAGTCAGAATATCCCTCGAAATCGCGGTTGCTAACTAACACTTGTGGTAAAGTAGTATCGGCTGTTAAAGTAAAATCTATGACCGTAAATTCCGAGTTAGCAGAGCAGTATTTGTCAGCGGGCGAGACCCTCCAGAAATCAGAAAAACTTGAGGAGGCGATCGCTCAATATCAAAAATTACTAGCCATTCAGCCGGATAGTGCGATCGCACTTAACAAGATAGCTGAAATTTATTATACGCAACAGAAATATGCAGAGGCGATCGCCTCCTGTTACCAAGCACTTCGCCAGCAACCCAATTTCGCCCCCGCCTACAAAACTCTAGGCAATATCCTGCAAGCCCAAGGCAAAATAGACGCGGCAATTCGCGCCTACTCCAAGGCGATCGAATTTGATCCTAATTTTGTCGAAGCCTATGTTAACTTGGGCAGTATGTTTTACAAACAAGGCCAGCTCGATGACGCCATAACTTACTATCAAAAATCTATTGTTATTCAACCAGATTTAGCCGTCGCTTATTGGAATTTAGGCAAAAGTTTGGAAGAGCAAGGTCGAATCAATGAAGGTTTATTTTATCAAAAAAAAGCTCTACATTTACAGCCGGAGTTAGAAGCGAGAAGCAATTCAGTAAAAAATCACACTTACTGAAGAGGAATGTTATAGTCAAAATAATTCAATCATTAACGATGCAAGCTGGATCAACATGGAAATTAGCCAGAATCCGCTCGAATTCCTAACGGCTAAAGTACAAGAAACTGTTGCCGATACCCAAAACTTAGCCAACGAAATCGCTGCTAAAGTTGAGGAAAATGCAACTGTATTAACGGCGTGGGTACAATCAGCGCCAAGTTCAATGGTTAGTGCTGGGGCGATCGCCACTCAAGAAGCTTTTAAAATAGCACATAACATCCGTTTTGAGAACCTGCCAATAAATCTGCAATCGAAATTTGCGAGGGCTGGAATGCGTGACGGCATCCGAAATGTGCAAGAAGCAGCAAAAGTATTTGAATCAATACCCGCCCAAATTCGTGCCCAAGGCCCAGAAGCAATTCGCAACTTCTGTCAAGATAAAGATTGGAGTCACATCCAAGCGCACGTCAATGGGGGCGGAAGCGAAGCTGCTAACGGGATTTTTGAACATTTTCGAGTGAATCGTGCTCGCGGTGGTGCAGACATGACTGCTGCAGAATTAGCAGTCGCTAAGCAAGTTTTAGCGGATGCAGCGTTTAAAGCAGCAGTTGCCGAAATCGTTGGGGCTGCAATGAAAGGGGCGATCGCCGCAGCAGTAATTGAGTTAATATTTTCGATATTAGAAAATTCGTTATTGTGCGTTGAAGGCAAAATTACGCAATCAGAGTTAGTCGAACAAGTCGCCACTGCCACCGCCAAAGCTGGCATTGCTGGCGGTGTTATTACTGGCATTCTGTTAACACTGTGCATGATATTTCCCCCCATTGCCGCCCTTTTAGGTGCCGCAGCGATGCCCTTGGCAGTTGCAGGTATTGGTTTTATGGGAATTCGCGCCTGGGAAATCTTTTGTCACGGCGATCGACTATTTGGTATTACTGAACAAACACAAAAATTTCTGGGGATGACTGAAGCGAAAACATAGTAAAACTTTAACTCTCATTAGATACCCGACTTCTTCAACAAGTCGGGCATCTAGGTATTCTAAATGATTGGGAAACATAAATAGTATGGATTCAGTCGAAAAAACTCAAGATCAGCAGCATCCGCAATACAAGCGCGATCGAGCCAGTGTCGATACTTTATTAGCAGGAGAAGCAACCGACTACAATTTATCGGAATTAGCAAGATTGATAATTCGCTACCGAGGCTTTCCCGGCGCTAGAGATATTCAATCGGACTTAAAAAAAGTCTTGCAAAAATGGAATCATACCGAAGAAAGTCTTTACGAACAAACCCGTAAAATTCACGCCACAGGTGAAGTTTACAGGAAACAAAAAAGCGATCAAGAAGATTGGGTCTAATCTCAAATCTGCAACTGGTTCCCAGGAAGAGCCTGGGAACCAGTTGCAGTCAACTGTTAACTATTTTCAAACCATCTCTGGTGAAACTTGCATTGCCGGCTGCGGCTGGAACTGGAACAGCGAATAAACCACATTGCGGCGGATATCCGTCATCATGTCCAAAAACAGCTCGTAACCTTCAGTTTTGTACTCGATTAACGGGTCTTTCTGACCGTAACCGCGCAGCCCTACAGACTCGCGCAAAGCATCCATTTGTTGCAAGTGTTCCCGCCACAAAGTATCAATTTGCTGCAAAATAAAGAACCGTTCCGCATCTCGCATCAATTCAGCTCGGATTGCATTAACTTCCGCTTCTTTAATGTCGTAAGCATTGCGGACTTGTTCGTGCAGGAATGTTTTAATTTCCTCAACGGACAAATCTTCTAGTTGATCCGGTGTCATGTCAGCCAGCAGATAAACAAATTCCTTCACTTTGCTGACAAGTTTGTCGAGTTCCCATTCTTCCGAAGGTAAATCGGGATTGATGTATGCTCCCACAATGTCGTCCATCGTCTGTTCGGCATACTTAATTACCTGTTCCTTGGAGTCCAAACCTTCCAATACTCGGCGACGTTCTGCATAGATTGCTCGACGCTGATTGTTCATCACTTCGTCGTATTCAAATACCTGCTTGCGGATATCGTAATAGTAGGTTTCGACTTTTTTCTGAGCGCCTTCGAGGGAACGAGTCAGCATTCCAGATTCGATCGGCATATCTTCCTCAACACCGAAAGCCTTCATCAAACCGGCAACCCGTTCACCGCCGAAAATCCTCAGCAAATTGTCTTCCAAACTCAAGAAAAACCGCGTAGAACCAGGGTCTCCTTGGCGTCCCGCCCGGCCGCGCAACTGATTATCGATCCGACGCGATTCGTGGCGTTCGGTACCGATAACGTGCAAGCCTCCCAACTGCACGACTTCATCGTGTTCGGTGCTGGTAAAAGCATCGTACTCGCGGCGAGTTAAATTGTAAGCTTCCCGCAATTTTTGAATTACCGGGTCTTTTGTCGGCGCTTTTTCCGAAGCTACAGCCACGATATCATCGGCTTGCAATTCCGAGAGCGATCGCTCGCCGTACTCCTTCACCGCCAATTCCACGGCTGCTTTGAGCATTTGCTCGGCATCTTTCGATAATTGCGTCGGGAAAATCTGCGCCGAAGCTTTCCAAGACTTTACCTTTTTCGCAGTTTGACCAAAACCTTGAGGTGCGGGGCGGCCACTAATACCAGGCACTTGCACCACCGAAAACCCCTCGTCATCCTCTGGTTGCACGATCCGGGGCATAAAATACTCCCGCAACTTCAGGCGCGCCATGTACTCAGAATTACCGCCCAAAATAATATCAGTACCGCGTCCCGCCATGTTTGTCGCGATCGTCACAGCGCCTTTGCGTCCGGCTTGAGCGATAATTTCTGATTCCCGTTCCACATTTTCCGGTTTAGCATTAAGCAAATTGTGAGGAATTTTCCTCTCCAGCAGCAGCCGCGACAGCAACTCCGACTTTTCCACACTCGTAGTGCCCACCAGCACCGGCCGACCGATCTCGTGCATTTCCGCGCATTCTTGGGCGATCGCATTCCACTTCCCAGCCTCCGCCTTGTAAACCATATCCGAAAGGTCAGTCCGGCTGGTAATCCGGTTAGTGGGAATCAGCGTCACTTCCAGATTGTAAATCTTCTCAAACTCCGTCTCTTCAGTCTTCGCCGTCCCAGTCATCCCCGACAGCTTCGGATAAAGCAAAAAGAAATTCTGATAAGTAATTGTCGCCAGCGTCTGAGTTTCCGGCTGAATTTCCGCCCGTTCCTTCGCTTCGATCGCCTGGTGCAAACCGTCACTCCAGCGCCGTCCCGGCATCACCCGGCCCGTAAATTCATCCACAATCACGACTTCGCGATCGGGAGTGACGATATAGTTAATATCCTTAATAAACAATTCCTTCGCCTTAATCGCATTAAAAATGTAATGCGCCCAAGGGTCAGCCGGGTCGTACAAATCCGTAACACCCAACAACCGCTCAGCTTCACCAAAGCCTTCATCGGTCAACAGCACATTCCGAGCCTTTTCGTCAACCTCGTAATGTTCTTCATTTTCCTTTCTCAGAGCAGCAGCTACCTCAGCCGCCCGTATATACTTCTCACTGGGGCGTTCCACCTGGCCGGAAATAATCAAAGGCGTCCGTGCTTCATCAATCAGCACCGAGTCAACCTCGTCAATCACGCAGAAATTAAAAGGACGCTGCACTACATCTTCCATGACAGTAGCCATGTTGTCGCGCAAATAATCAAAGCCGACTTCGCTGTTAGTGGCGTAGGTAATATCGCAGCTATAATTTTTCTTTCGTTCCACCTGATCCATGCCCTGCTGAATCAGTCCCACAGTCAATCCCAGGAAGCGGTGTACCTGTCCCATCCATTCGGCGTCCCGCCTTGCGAGATAATCGTTGACGGTGATGATGTGTACGCCTTTACCGTTGAGGGCGTTGAGGTAAGCTGGCAGCGTCGCCACGAGAGTTTTGCCTTCACCGGTTTTCATTTCGGCAATTTGGCCTTTGTGCAGGATAATGCCCCCGAGGAGTTGGACATCAAAGTGGCGCATTCCTAAAACCCGTTGTCCCGCTTCCCGCACCACTGCAAAAGCCTCCGGCAAGATTTCGTCTAGGATCTCTTTCTCTTCGTTGAGAGATTTAGCTTTTGCCAGACGTTCTTGAAACTCCGCCGTTTTGCCTCTGAGGCCGTCGTCTGAGAGGGCGCGGATGTCTTCTTCCAAAATATTGATATCAGCTACCCAAGGCTGAAATTTTCTCAGTTTGCGCGCGTTGGGATCGCCTAGCAGATTTTTAAACATGGCAGGAGAGGCAGATTTTTAATAATTTAGCTATTAGCTTTCAGGGTTACGGGCTGTAGTGTTAGCCACAACATATACCCTCCCCGATTGTAGCAACCATTGGCTCTCCTGGGCCGTCGCTGCGGGCGATCGCCAGCGATCGAGCGATTTTAGATTTTAGATTTTAGATTTTAGATTGAATAATTGACCTCTGTTCCCAGTTATTAAGGGGATGGAGGGCGCTAATAGTCAAACAGCAGACCGATCGCATTTTTGGTGAAAAGTCCGAAAGTGCGATCGGGTTTTACTGGCGCAAAAGCTACATACTTCTAAAAAGGCACTGGCGATCGATTTCCCTCACCCGCCACCAAATCCCACAACACATCAATACCTGAGCCGACATATTCTGTATTCTGATGGCGATCGATCCATTGCACGACAGCAGTCAAAACGTCACTAGATTTCAGACCCAACTTACCCAAGGCAGATGCTGCCTCACTACGCACCCAGTCATCCCCATCTTCCAGACGTAACATCAGAGCATTGATGACAGTTTCTGAAGCATTTCCCAACTTACCCAAGGCCTCTGCCGCCTCACCACGCACCCAGTCATTCCCATCTTCCAAACGTAACATCAGAGCATTGATGACAGTTTCTGAAGCATTTCCCAACTTACCCAAGGCCTCTGCTGCCGAGCTACGCACTGAGTTATCCCCATCTTCCAGACGTAACATCAGAGCATTGATGACAGTTTCTGAAGCATTTCCCAAGTTACCCAAGGTTGATGCTGCCGAGGTACGCACCCAGTCATCCCCATCTTCCAGACGTAACAGCAAGGCACTGATCACGGCTTCAGAAGCATTTCCCAAGTTGCCCAAGGCATTTGCTGCCGAGTAACGCACTGAGTTGTCCGCATCTTCGAGACGTAGCAGCAGAGCATTGATGACGGGTTCTGAAGCATTTCCCAAGTTGCCCAAGGCCTGTGCTGCCAAGGCACGCGCCGAGTTACCCTCATCTTTGAGACATAACAGCAAGCCACTGATCACGGCTTCAGAAGCATTTCTCAAGTTGCCCAAGGCCTCTGCTGCCAAGGCACGCGCCGAGTTATCCTCATCTTCGAGACGTAACAGCCAGCCACTGATCACGGCTTCTGAAGCATTTTCTGAAGCATTTCCCAAGTTGCCCAAGGCCTCTGCTGCCTCACTACGCACCCAGTTATCCCCATCTTCGAGACGTAACAGCAAGCCACTGATCACGGGTTCTGAAGCATTTCCCAAGTTGCCCAAGGCATTTGCTGCCCACCTACGCACCCGCTTATCCTCATCTTCTAGACGTAACAGCAAGCCACTGATGACGGGTTCTGAAGCATTTCCCAAGTTGCCCAAGGCCTTTGCTGCATCACTACGCACCCTGTTATCCCCATCTTCCAGACGTAGTAGCAGAGCATTGATGACAGTTTCTGAAGCATTTCCCAAGTTGCCCAGGGCAGATGCTGCGTTACCACGCACATCCTCATCCGCATCTTTGAGACATAACAGCAGGGGGTTAATGACCCTTTCTGAAGCATTTCCCAACCAGCCGAAAGCTCGTGCTGCCTGACGACGCACACCCTTATTCGCATCTTCGATACGTAACAACAGGGAACTGATAACGGCTTCTTTTTCCCCTAATGCTGCTTGATATTCCTCCAATCGATTTTCACCAACGCCTCTTGCTTTCAAAAGTTGCAAAGTTTGCGCCTCAAACTCAGTCTCATTCATACTGCAAAGGATTTGAAAAACCTGAGAGCGAACCCTCTCACCAACCAGTGCCTCATCCCTTACTTCCAACTCAACCAACTTCTGCAAAATCTCCACAGTTAGACTGGAATCTGCCACCTTTAACTCTTTAATATTTTCAGCAATGCAACTGCCAGCAAAAAACAAATCGCGGTGCAACCATTGCTCATGATCGCTATTTGCAGCCCTAATTGCCTGCATCGCTTTAGCCGCTTTCTTGGGTTTTTGTTGAGCAATCAACAACAGCAACACTTCCCGCCAGTGGGGGTCATGCAAATGCTCTCGAATATGATTGAGAACAATCTCAAAATCACCGTCATCATCTGCCTGATAGCCGATTTCCTGAGCGCACAAATATTCTTGAAAAGTTTTGTGTACAAAAGCGTACAAATCTTGTCCTTGTTCGTTGAGCAATCCCGTCCGCTGTTGAATAAAATCAACAAATCGTTTAGCTTCCTCTTTTGCCTGGAACCGTTCAACCTGTTTTTTGGTTTTAATATTCTGAGTTAACTGCTCTAACAAATCATCCTTGGCAATCAGCGTCCCGCCTTCAGGTTTATCCGTACTACCCTGAGTGTGAATCCAATAGGCGAGAATTTCCATCTGCCGCCGTAAGTCGTCTGCATCTAAACATTTGAATCCCGACTGTTCAGTCAGGTTTTTGTTAGCATCCCAATTCTTTAACAGCGTCTCCACAGCTTTTTCATAAAGCTTGTGGCGTGACCTCGGCAGTACAGCTTGATAGCGGTGAATCAAAGCAATGATTGTCAGCAATAGCGGATTTCTCGCCAACAATTTAATGCGGTCATTTTCATCCAGAGCTTTTTTAATGCTATCTTTGCGACGTTGAGCTTCCGCCGAATCTGGAACGCGGCTGTCGTACCAACGATTAATAAACTCATCAACCTTAGCATCATCAAACAGTTGTAACTGATAGTGTTCAAACTCCGAAGTATTAAAAAAATCGCGTTTGTAACCAGCAGGGCGAGAAGTAATAATTGCCAGATTTTGATGATACTGCTCCAAAAAACTCTCAATCTGCTGCACCACCGCATAGCGCTTGGATTCTTCCACAACCTCATCCAATCCATCCAACAAAATCATCGCCCTACCGTCTGCCAGCCAATACTCAAAAAAGCCTTCTGGCAGCGGTTTCACGGACATAGTTTTCTCGGCAAACTGGCGGGCATAGTCGAGGATGTTGATATCTGAAAGCCTAGCAAAATCCCTAATTTTAATCAAAATCGGCAAGCAATCTATCCCAGAAGGCAAGCCGATTTTTTCGGGATGATCCTGAGCCAACATCACTGCAAAAAAGCTCAGTAAAGTTGTTTTGCCAGAACCAGGAGCGCCCAGAAACACAAATTTATTTGATTGATTTTGATTCAATAATTGTGATGCTAAAAACTTCCTCCCAGAGCGAGTTTCTCTCTGCATCTGTTGCAGGCTTTTGCTTTCTCCCAATTCTTGGATATCCAAGCGACTATAAATATTTACCTCTTCCAAGACATCCGGCATTACAAAAATCTGAGCCAATTTTTCCGATTTTTCGATTGCCTGATCTTCGACTGCAATGCCAGCAAACTTAACATCGTCAAAGCAGTTAGCCAGTTGCTTCAAATAGTCTGCTTTGGCAACTTTAAACCTTAAATAACTACTTGTTTTATGAAAATAGGTTTCAGCAAAAACCTCCAACCAATCATGCAGTCTTTCGGGAGCGAATCTGTCTTTAATTTTCTTGTGTTCTGGGACTGTCTCATTAAAGGCTGCAACTAAAAACTCAACTTGAGGCTTTCCTTGGTCGTTGAAAGGTTTCAGGAGTTCTGGAAGTGCTGCACCCGTCAAGAAACTTTTAAGAAAATCTTCGACTACACCCTGTTCGCAAGCAGAGAATAATTTATTTTTATCGGCAGTTTTGAGCGCACAAATACAAGCTTTTTCAAAATCGCTAGGATGCAATTTTTTCATAGCTTCTTTGAATCCTATTTCGGCAATTTTAGGCGCGATTGCTTGTGCTAGCTTTAAGCCTAATGCTCCCATTTCAAATGTCATGGTAAATTTAATAAATATTTGTGTTTAATATAGTTTACACTGGTATTATTATCAATGTCAGTGATATTTAAAATTTGATTGTGTGGTGGGCATCTGAACCCTTTAAGAGAGCCTTCGCTACGCTCAGGATGACAGAATTGCCTGACAGTCTGTAAGTCCTAAATGTTTTTGTGGCATTAATTTCAGTAACAGGCAAGATGCTTGTTCCACAAGAGATTAATGTTTTTGTTGGATTAATTTCAGCAACAGGCAAGATGCCTGTTCCACAAGAGATTAATGTTTTTGTGGGGTGGGCATCTTGCCCGCCCCGATCGCCCTTATTGAAAATGCTGTCACATCTCAGGTCTGATTAACCTTCGTTTGAAACAGGCCTGGGCACTTCGTAAGTCAAAAAGTCATAGGCCATTTTCGTATTCGGAAAAATTGCCTGGGCTTCCTTGAGCAAATCATCCAGGACGATCGCATTCCCCGGAGCGTAACGCGGGCTAAAATGTGTCATAATTAACTGTTTCACCCCAGCCGTCAAAGCTACTTGAGCCGCCATTGTGGAAGTTGAATGCAGGCGATCGAAGGCCATTTGAGCATCTTGATGAGCAAAAGTCGCTTCATGCACCAACAAATCAGCATCCTTCGCCAATTCCACGGCCCCGTCACAAAAAACCGTGTCTGTACAATACACAAACTTGCGCCCGATTTGATCCGGGCCACAAAAATCAGTACCTTTAAACTGTCGCCCGTCCTCTAACTTTACCGTTTTTCCTTGTTTTAATTGACCGTAAAGCGGCCCGGAAGGAATACCCACAGCCTTCGCTTTTTCTACATCAAAATGTCCCGGACGATCTTTCTCAGTTACTCGATAACCAAAAGCAGTAACTCGGTGCTTCAAAGGGCCACAGCTAACAATATATTCGTCATCTTCATAGATGACTCCCTCGTGAATTTTGTGTACCTTAACCGGGTAAGAAAAATGAGTTTGAGAATAGCGAACACCAGCTTGCAAATATTCTTCAAGTCCCGGAGGCCCGTAAAGATCGATGCGCTTGACATTCCCCGCCAAACCGCAGCTAGCCAGCAAACCCATTAAGCCGAAAATATGGTCGCCGTGCAGGTGAGTGATGAAAATGCGGCTTAGTTGGCTGACTTTGAGATCGCTGCGGAGAAACTGGTGCTGAGTTCCTTCGCCACAGTCAAACAGCCAGAGTTCCGCTCGCTGGGGCAACCGGAGGGCGATGCTGGAAACGTTGCGCGATCGAGTGGGGACGCCTGAGCTAGTTCCGAGAAATGTAATCTGCAAGAGTCAAATCACCTCAATTAAGTCTTAAAAAATATGTTACATATATCCAGAGTGCGACAAATCCGACATATAGGAAATAGTCGCAGGCAGGAACCGGGATAAATCGCTGTTCCTGCGAACATCTCTTCGCTAAAATCATTTTTGACAAGCGTACAGAGTGATCCACCCAATTCTAACGTTTTGTTTCTTCCGTTCCCCTTCCTTTTTCCCTTGCCTTCCCTTAAAAATTCTTAAACTCATACAGCACAGGAGGAAAATTTTCAAATGCAGTCAGGAGTATTTTTTGGTTCCGTTTTTTCGACATTAAAAAAACGCTACTTTTGGATTTCGCTGTTGTTTTGGCTGGCAATGGTAGCCCCAGCACAGGCCGCGCTGATCTTGCGAGTGGCGGTACAAGACGGGGCAAGTCAGGTAAAAGTCGGCAGTTCTACTAAGGCTGCAATCCGCGACGGTAGCGGGCGCAATTTGGGCGAATTGCCAGCAAACAGTTCTCAGTCAGCTCAATTTCGATCGGGAACAGTGGCAATTGGTCGCTGGGCCGCCAACCAAGTTTGGATCGAGCCCACGGGGAACGGTTATGTTTGGATTGGCGATCGTTGGTATCGGGGACGCACGCTTCTAGTTCCCCAAAAAGGAGGCTTGACTGCCGTCAACTACGTCGATATCGAACAATATCTCTACAGCGTTCTCGGCGCCGAGATGAGTGGCAATTGGCCTCAAGAGGCTTTGAAAGCCCAAGCAGTCGCCGCCCGTTCCTACGCTATCCACCAACGCCTCAAAAGCGAAACCGACCTTTACGACGTGGACAGCACTCAGTCTTCGCAGGTTTACAAAGGACTGCAAACAGAATCTTCTGGCACTTATTCCGCAGTCGATGCAACCGCCGGTCAAGTTCTGGCCTACAACGGTCAGATAATTTTAGCCGCTTTCCACTCTGCGTCTGGGGGCCATACTGAAAATGTCGAGGATGTTTGGACGGAACCCTTGCCTTACCTGCGTGCTGTTCCTGACTTCGACCAAGGAGCGCCGGTTTACCAATGGAAAGAAAATTTTTCTCGGGCTCAAATCAGCAGTAAGATTTCTGGCGTGGGCAATGTGATCTCGATGAAGCCAGAACGCACTACCGCTCACGGGAGCGTTTTGAGGATGAAAGTAGTTGGAGATGGCGGTTCTAGGGTCATGACTGGCGCAGATTTACGCCGGGTTTTAAATTTGAGGAGCACGCGGTTTACCGTGATTCCTCAATATGGGGGCGGTGGGAACCCAAGGAACAGTGGTCAAGCTCCTACCGGTTTTCAAGTTGCTGGCAAAGGTTTCGGCCATGCTGTAGGAATGAGCCAATGGGGGGCCTACAATTTGGCCAGACAAGGATACGGCTACCAGCAGATTTTGTTGCACTATTACCGAGGTGCTACTTTGGCTAGAATTGCAGTGCAGTAACTGCTGGGAATTGGGAATTGGGAATTGGGAATTGGGAATTGGGAATTAGGAATTGGGTCGAAAAGCATTGGTAATTGGGAACTTGGAAGTGGGGCGAAAAGCCTCTTCGCCGAAAAGCATTGGTTATTAGAGCCAACAACAAATAACCAATAACTACTAACTACTGCCAACTGCCAACTAACTACATTAAGGATTGCTATGCAAAAGTGGGAGTATTTATTTGTGGATGCGAATATGTATCCTTTTGGAAACAAGCTGATTAGTTTATATGTAAACGGTGAAGAACAGCGAGATTGGAAACAAGGCTCGCTGCATCTATTTGTCAATCATTTGGGCGAGGAGGGATGGGAACTTGTGGCTCTGGATCACGACTCGAAATATGACCAAAATTGTTTGATTTTTAAACGCCCTAAGCTTATTTAATAAAACTCGGATTAGAAAAACTTCTGAGATCAATAAAGATTGATATTTTCTACAATTCTTAGCAACGAGCTAAAAGCCCGTTCCCCAACAAAAATATTTTATTGTGGAACAGGCATACTGCCTATTCTTGAAAATGGTGCAACATTTCACTACAACCTAACTTAACAACAAAGAACTGTTTTTTTCATTAGTATTACAAGTTGTCCGAGCGATCGAGCCTGCGCTGCCATTCGGCATCTATTTTGGCTGACTGTTCTAGTTCTTGTTGGGTTAATTCTGTTTCTGTTGTATAAGCTAAGTCTTCTCCAGTCAGAACGTTTTCTGCGGCAAATTCCCGGGCGTAGGCCAGTTTTTTGAGTAAGTTGGCATCGGGTTCGTTTAATAACATTGCTCGCTGCTGACGCTCTTGATTGCGGGCTTCTATCCGGCTATTTTTCCACTGAATCCAGAAGTAGCGAATTAAAGGAATTGCGAGAAATCCGACACCGTAAATCAGGAGCATGGGATAAACAGCGCTGACGAAACCGATAAATCCACCGGCGAGCAAATTATTAGTTAATAGATTCCCCAAAACTAACGCACCGACAAGATTGACGGCTCCTAACCCTGCTGCGAGCATGATTTGGCCGGAACTGGCGTTGCTGAAACGCCACAGCATTTCTCGCAAATAAGCTGCTACTGGTTCAGAATTTCTCTCGGTGGCTGTGGTTTGCAATTGCGGGAAGTGGTAGACTATTTGCCCTTCGGGACTGACTTCGGGACGGCCATCAAAACGGGCGAGGGCTGGTAACATATATTCTTCGTATTCTCGGGCGTACCCTTGTCCGAGATTGTCTAGATACGGGGCAATTTGTTCGGCGGCGACTGCGCCTCGGTTGTTGCGAATTGCAGTGGCAATATTGCTCCACTTACGCTCTTCTAGATTGTAATTGGGATTGCCGTCTCCAAATAGAAAGGAGAAAACTGCTTCTAGAAAACTCATCTGGGGTTTTTGGCCAGTTAAGCGCGATCGCTGCTGGTAGTATGGTTGGTCATGGTTCCAGTAAAATATCCAGATTAAGTCGTTCCAGAAGTAGGGAAAAAAGGAAAAGCCGCCGCCTCTGCCGCCCCCGCCGCCACCCTCTCCTCCTCCTCCACCACCGTTATTGCTGTCGCCGCTGGAGAGTAAAATCGTGATAGCAACAAAAATTAAGAGGATGGAAGCTACCAGCACTATGCCGAAAGATATCCTAATCAGATAAAATAAAATGCGCCAGATTTTTTGCCACCATTCCTGCAACTGCAAGCGCAAGAATTTGTTTCGCAAAATATCTCGAAAGTTCTTGGGAAATAGGTAGGCTATGTCGCCGGATTCTGCTACTTGCAGGCTGCCGCCTGCTTCGGAGGCGAGAGTTAACAGTTCTCGCTGGGCAAAATTGACATCTAATCCAGCTTTTGCCGCCACGTCTCCAACCGTAACGCGGTAGCCAAGTTGTTCGACTGCTTGCATAATGGTGGGATTCGGAGCCATAGGTTTCTCTCTGTGAAAATTACCCGGTTATTTTTATTATATATTGCGGGAATTCGAGCTGGTTTTGGCGATCGCCTTTCTGATTTTTTTTGAGGCTGCCCTTGACTTTGGGGCAAAATATTGCTAGTGTTTTGCCGAATAACTTTTAAGTATGGGCTGAACTCGGATAGCTTAATAAAACTTTGTGATTGAATTTCTCCTCTGCAGGCTATTTGCTTGTTTGCTCTGAGGGTCAACGACGGGGATGGTGAGTACAGTTAGTAGGGTACGGTGCGCGATCGTCGCCCGTTGGTGTTAGCTTTCGCGATCCGAAGGAAAGCCATCGAAGAGGATTGTCCCTGCACCCTCCAGCAGAACTTTTTCCACTGTTGCGGGTTTTTGTAAGTTTTGTGTAGAGTACGAGAGAGAGGTTAAAGAAATCTGGTTTTTTTGCAAGTCTTGCAAGACTTATATAAAATAGATAGAACTTGCGAGAGTGTTAAACCCAAGGGCGTGTTTTAAGGTTCGCAGTTGCGATCGACTAAACTTTTTAGCGCCCTCAACACAACGGTCCACTACAACAGTGGCGCAATTATTAATAGGAAAACTTTACAGGCTAATTTTTCTGATTAGCCGCTAACCAAAGAATCGCATATGCCAAGAACTCAACGCAACGATAACTTTATTGACAAAAGTTTCACGGTAATGGCTGATATCATTCTGAAGATGATGCCGGCGAAAAAGCAGGCGAAGGAAGCTTTTGCTTATTACCGGGATGGTATGTCAGCTCAAGCAGATGGTGAATATGCTGAAGCGCTGGAAAATTATCAGGAAGCGCTGAAGTTGGAGGAAGATCCTTACGATCGCAGTTATGTCTTGTACAATATGGGGCTGATCTATACTAGCAACGGCGAACACGATAAAGGTTTGCAATATTACAGCGAAGCCCTGGAACTCAATCCGAGAATGCCACAAGCGCTGAATAATATTGCTGTGATTTACCACTATCAAGGGGAAAAAGAAAAGGAAGCGGGCAATCTTGAAGCGGCGGAAGGGCTGTTTGATAAAGCGGCAGATTATTGGAAGGAGGCTATTCGCTTGGCTCCCAACAATTACATTGAGGTGCAAAATTGGCTGAAGACAACAGGTCGATCGCAAATTGATGTGTATTTTTAACTATGATGGGAATGGGGCATAGGGCATGGAGCATTAGTTATTTGTTCTATGTTTGTTGTTGGTTATTGTTTATAATAAGCAATTCCCCATTCCCCATTCCCAATTCCCCATTCCCAATTTTTATGATTGACAGAGAAGAAGTTCGGAAAGTAGCGAATTTAGCGAGATTGGAATTAACGCCGGAAGAAGAAGAGCAGTTTACTGGTCAACTTAACGGTATTTTGGATTATTTCGAGCAGTTGAGCGAACTCGATACGAGTAAGGTGCAGCCGACAACGCGGGCGATCGATGTGAGTAACGTGATGCGATCGGACGATTTGCAACCTTTTCCTAAACGAGAAAGTATTTTGGAGGGAGCCCCCGATCGCGATGGGGAGTTTTTTAAAGTGCCTAAGATTATGTAGGGTTCCCCTACGCATCTAACTGAGGAAAATCACTTGAGGGGCTGGCTCCCATGCCAACCCCACAAGCAGATTAAACTAAGTGTGGAACAAGTAATAAGTAAGCCCGGTAAAAGCCACCCCACAAGCAGATTAAACTGATAGAAACTCAAAACAATCTTACTAATAGGGATAAATCTGTAAAGTTCATTCTTGGGGTGACAAATAGTCATGTACATATTAATTGGTGGAGCAGGAATGATGGGGCTGGGTTTAGCCCAGCAGCTATTAAAACTCGGTCATACGGTTGCAATCATCGATGCCGACCCGCTTGCGTGTCGCTTTGCTCGTGAAAAAATCGGAGTGATGGCATTTGAAGGCAGTGCGGTGAGTACAACGGTTCTTCTGGAAGCGGGAATTAAACAAGCAAACGCAGTCGTTGCAGCACTCAGCGATGATGCACTGAATTTAGCGCTGATCACCCTATCCAGGAGCTATGGCATTTCCCATATTGTGGTGCGAATGCGCGATCGCGAATTCATGGAAGCCTATCGCCTTGCCGGAGCCAGTCACATCATCAGCACGATTGATTTGGCAGTCGCAACAATGGCAAATGCGATTGAATACCCTCAAATCGAATCGATGATGCACTTTGAACAAGGACAAGTTGAGGTGCTAAAGCTGCCAGTTCCCGGCGATTGCAATGTGGCAGGTCGCACCGTTGCTCAAATTGCTCAAGACCCTGGTTTTCCAACAGGTTCTCTGATTATTGGTTATCAATGCCATGCCTGCGCCAATCTGGAGATTCCAAACGGCAATACTGTTCTAGAAGCAGGTTCTACCATTCTCGTCGTCACCCGTCCAGAGCTAGTTCACCAGATGATTGATTATCTCGGCATTCGCGCTAGTCATCTGCCAACGTTAGAAGTTTCTCATCCAAATCTTTGATGTAAGGCTCAACCAGATCCTCTGGAACAATTCGCTTGCGGAGGGCATCGCTAACTGCTCCTTTTTCTGCTAGAAGCAATCGCCGTCGAATCGTATCTAGCCCGCTGCGATCGCCCTGTACTTGCCCTGCCCGATGTTTATTGTAGAGATCGCGCAGCACTCGCTCAGAGTGTGCTACTCGTGCTTGATATGATGCCCATAACTCCTCGTAAACCGCCTTCGGCAACACCCCAGATTTCAGCAAACTATCTAGCTCATCTTGAGCCGCTTTGGAAGCGATCAACTGAATCTGTAACTGCCCAGCTTCCTGCATTACATCAGAAACACGGCTAATTTTTAGTCGTTTTACTATCCACGGTAAACTTAATCCCTGTCCGACCAAAGAGAATAAAACTGCACCGAACACCAGGGCAATGATGTTATCCCGTCCTGGTAGGGTCAAGGGAATGGCAACAGCTAAGGCCATTGAGAGAGACCCTTTAATATTCCCTAAAACCAAAATGTGCTGCCAGCGTAGCGGAATGGGGCGATCGAACCAACGCAGCCCCGCTAATAACAAATAGACCGAGAGAATCCGTCCCAGTTGATAGGCCAGAATGACCAATAAAATGGATGGCAAAATTCTCCACAGCGTCAGCGGGTTAATTTCAATTCCAATCAGCAGGAAAATAAACGTATTGACGCCAAAACCAGCGTATTCCCAGAAACTCAGCAAGGTAATCCGATCCGAGGCAGACGAACTGCGAGGCAGCCCGAGGTTGCCAAAAACAAGTCCGGTGATGACCACCGCCACTGCGCCCGATACGCCTAAAAATTGTCCGATTTGGAAGGTGCCCAATGCGAGAGCGACGGTTAGCAAAAGGCTACTCAACGGATCGTTTAAGCGAACAAAGATCGGCACGCTCAAGTAACCTAAAACACCCCCAACCAGTGCCCCACCTAAGGCAACCACGAGCAGTTCCTTCACGCCTTGTATAGCGGTGAGAGAGCCTGTCGCATAAATTACCAAAACCAAATTAAATGAAATTAGAGCAGCCGCATCATTGAACAGAGTTTCTCCCTCAACAATGGTGGACAATCGAGAAGGCACACGGATCTCTTTAAAAACCGCGATCATCGAGACTGTATCAGTGTTTGCCAGAATGACTCCGATTAGCAATGCCGGAATCCAGTCTAGCCCCAGCCCAAATTTAACCAGAACAGCGATAATTGCTGAGGAAAAGATCGATCCTGGACCCGCCAGCAGGGCGATCGGCTTAAAGGTGCTGCGGAGACGGCTGATATCCGTATTGATAGCTGCTTCAAAAATCAGAATGGGTAGAAAAAGATTTAATACTAAAGATGGGTCTAAACCAATTCGACGCGACAATAGCTCCGTAATGGGCAAGCCTGCTAACACTAAGCCCGTCACGTAGGGAATTCGCAACCGTTGGGTTACGAGTGCAACAAAAGTTGCAATCAGCAGCAGAATGATCAAGATGATTACCAATTCAGGAATGGCTCCTGCCGTTTGGCTATTTGTAGCAGGATCGCTGCCCAAGGGAGGTGCTTGCGCTACAATCCGCTCGATCGCCGATACTCCTCTCATAAACTCGTTTTCCTCAAATAAATTGACAGATTAACTACCGTTTTAGTCTACAGAAAACGGTTCACTCTGCTGTACACGTAACTGCAATTTATGTGGTGTATTTGGATGAATGCCGATGAAGCTGAAATAGGATTTCTGGGTTGGTTGGGCGATCGGATCGTTTTTAGAGTGCAATTTTTTTGGTAGATCTGGATGATTTCCCAACCCTTACAGGATGCTAATTGCTCTTAATTGTGCTGGTTTTTAATTTTTTTTAACAGTCTCTTCTGAAGTGTTGCCGACCCGATCGCGCTTGCCGCTAAGGCGGGTAGTGGAAGTTGTCGATCCGTATGTCAGGAATAGGAGAGCGATCGCCCAAAATCATCGACCTTCCAATTTTTGAGTGGGTTTTGGACGTTCTGATTCGCGGGACTAAATTCCTCGAAGGTAATCGTCCTTTCTTACCTTGAATTTACCTCGGCATCACAGACACGCCACGTCAGAATCTCCCAACGTTTAAGGACAGATTCAGCAATCACGATCTCATTTTCTCTTGCCTCCATGACGAGCAAATAATCTCCCTGGTTAAATCTGTTATTGTAAACTCTTGCTTGTTCTTCTGGCACCAACCATCCTTGAAGTGCGCCATACAGACCGCCAGCAGTTGCAGCAATCCCACTTCCAAAGAAAGTTGCTAAAATGCTTTCCACCGCTACAGCCTGACCAATACCGGGAATTAGCAGGCTGCTGAGTCCAAGAATTAAGGCTAGTGAACCTAGTCGTATGCTGCCTAAGATTGCGCCTACTTGTGCGCCTGCTGCTCTTGTGATTAAAATTTTCTGCACGCCCAGAGAGTCCAAATCATCATTGTCAGAAGGTTTAGCAATCACTGAAATTTTGTGCATGGGGAAGCCCCTACTTTTTAGCTCAACTAGCGCCTGCTTTGCGTTTCGATGATTAGTAAATAGGCCGCTAGCACGTTTGAGATTTTGGTAATTCATGAGAAATATTCAATATTTAACGCTACAAAATTGGTAAATAGTGTGTAAAGTCGCTTGCAAGGGTTGCATCACAAAAACCACTTAGTTCAGAGGTGCAAAACGCTTTAGCAAAGCTGACAAAGGAATCATGGGCAGTCCGAATCCGATACAAATTAAGCCTTGGATTGGGTTCAAAGCTTCTGTGTCGAATAACTGATTCATAATGCCCAATTGGCTAAATAGGAATTGGAGAATGAAAATAGCCCCAATGCCGATCGCTACCGCGTAGCCAACTGATTCATCTTTACCGCGCAGTTTGGCGGCGATCGCCGGAACGAAGCGACTGATACTTAACAGGTAAAAAGCTTCTGCCGCCACCAATGCTTGAATTGCCATCGTCCGGGCTAGAGCTTCATTGCCTGTGGTTTGGACGATCCATTCAAACATCCCAAAGATCGCAATCCAGTTAAATACCGAAACTGTCAGAATCCGAGCGGTCAGCCTGCGAGAAAGAAGCGGTTCATTGGCAGGTCGAGGCGGCTGTTGCATGACATCGGGAGAGGGCGGCTCAAATGCCAACGGTAAGCTCAACGCAACTGAACTGACCATATTCAACCAGAGAATTTGTACTGGCAAAATGGGTAGCGGGGTTGCCAAAAGTACGGCAATCAAGATGGTCATGGACTCTCCACCATTCACGGGCAGGATGAAGGCGATCGCCCGCAGCAGATTCTTATAAACCGTGCGCCCTTCCTCAACGGCTTTCTCGATCGAAGCAAAGTTGTCATCCGTCAGAATCATATCTGCGGCTTCTTTTGTGACTTCAGTACCCGTGATGCCCATCGCTACGCCAATATCAGCTTGCTTCAGGGCGGGAGCATCGTTAACTCCATCTCCAGTCATTGCCACAATCTCGCCCTTAGACTGAAGTGCTTCGACAATGCGGAGCTTTTGTTCTGGTGCGACACGAGCAAACACGCTGCTTTGTTCGACAGCATTGGCTAACTGCTGCTGATTCATTTGAGCGAGTTCTTGACCGGTAAAAACGGGAGCCTCTTGGGTTTGATTTAGGCCCATTTGGTGCGCGATCGCTGCTGCTGTTTTGGCATGGTCGCCGGTAATCATCTTGACCTGAATTCCCGCAGACCGACAGGCTTCAATTGCTTGAATGGCTTCGGGGCGAGGCGGGTCGATCATGCCTTGCAGACCCAAAAAAGTTAATCCTTGCTCAATATCAGAATGCTCAATAGAAGATTGAGAAGCGGGTACAACTTTCTTGGCCAGTGCTAGAACTCGCAGCCCTTTTTTCGCCATCCTCTCTACAGCTTGCTCGATCGGCGCCCTGTTGATGGCGATCGCCTCTCCCTCTTCATCGAGCATCTGGTCACACCGCTTGAGAATTTCCTCAATTGAACCCTTGACATAAATCAACCGTTGTGGGCGATCGTCATGTAAGGTTGCCATGTATTGAAACTGAGATTCAAACGGCAGTGTATCGAGCCGGCAAAGCGCTTCCTCGAGTTTCTCAGCAATTAACCCAGCTTTTTGGGCTACCGCAACCAGGGCCCCTTCCGTTGGACTACCGATCGCAGTCCAGTTCCCGTCTTGCACGTCTAGATAAGAATCGTTGCACAACAATCCTGCTTGCAGGCATTCATATAAAGCAGGTGCGTTCGCCAGGTCAACGGAGCGTCCATTTACAGAAATTTTCCCATCTGGTGCATATCCTCCACCGCTAACCCGATATCGCTTTCCACCGGCATCGATCTCTTGAACAGTCATTTGATTCTCAGTCAAGGTTCCGGTTTTGTCGGAACAAATCACGGTGGTGCTGCCCAGCGTCTCAATTGCCGGAAGTTTGCGAATAATGGCGTGCTGCTTTGCCATTTGGGAAACCCCGATCGCCAGTGTCACCGTTAAAATCGCGGGTAAGCCTTCAGGAATTGCGCTGACGGCAAGCGCCACAGATGCCTTGAACACCTCAACCCAAGAAAATTTCTGGGCAATGCCTGCGACAAAGGTGAAGGCAGCCAAACCTAAAATGACATAGAGCAAGGTTTTGCTAAATTTGTCAATTTTGCGACTCAGTGGGGTTTCCAGTGTGGTACTTTGCTGCATGAGTTGGGAGATGTGTCCGGTCTCGGTCCTGTCGCCAATGCTGACGACCAGTCCGCGTCCCTGTCCAAACGTCACCAGGCTTCCGGTATAGGCCATGTTCGTGCGATCGGCCAGTGCAGCGTCTGCCTCTAGCGCCTGGGATTGCTTCTGAACCGGGACAGATTCTCCCGTTAACGCTGACTCATCGACCTGTAAGTCACGGACTTCGATCAGCCGTAGATCCGCAGACACTTTATCCCCAGAAGACAGCAAGACGAGATCGCCAGGAACCAGTTCGCTTGATGAAACCACTTGCTTTTGACCGTTGCGGAGAATGGTTGCCTCAGTTGCAACAGATTTTGCTAAAGCGGCGATCGCATTCTCTGCCTTTGACTCTTGAACAAAACCAATGGTGGCATTCGTCAGAGCAACCCCAAAAATTACCGCTGAATCAATCCACTCTTTCAGAAATGCTGTCACTATGCCAGAGGCTAATAAAATGTAGATTAGCGGCTGATTCAGTTGCTGAAAAAATCGCAACCAGGCACTTTGCTGCTTCTGAGCCGTTAGTTGATTGGGACCGAGGAGCTCGCACCGTTGGGCTGACACATCGGAAGATAGACCTATTTCCAGGTCAGTCTCTAAAAGCCGAGCCACTTTCTCGACAGAGAGGTGATGCCAAGAGTGTTCTACTAATTTTTCTACATTCGTTGCAGTCATAACGTTTCTTGTCAAGCCAAATGCTTCTCTGTTGTTTCGTCTTGGTTCTAGCGTCATTGATGAATGTGAGGGAAAAGTGATGGACTGATTTCTGTTACTCACATTTGGATCACATTTGCTTCCTAGACTTAGGAACAGAACCGATTGAGATAGCTTATGGACTTGCAAAGCTTAGTTCACTGGATTTGATTGTTGCCTTTTAATAGGGTTGTAAAAAGCATTCCTTTTGATAGATGAACTATCCTACATTCACTTGTTAACTTGAAAGGCTCAAAGACTTCATGCTGAGGTTTATCGGCAAAATTGCGTTTCACAACAAACAAAACAAACAAAAAATATGCAATTATTAAAGCTATTTGTGCAAGCAATCAGCGTCAGCACTGTTGCAATTTTGGGTTTGGGTGCTTGCACTTCCCCCAATACTTCACAGACAACTGTTCCATCTACTTCTGCTCCCACAACTGCCACTGAAAATACGACGGCTCCAACCGCTTCTTCCCCTGCAACCACGACCGCACAAACGCCTCAGAATCAAGACATTGACGATATTGCCGATCGCGTAGAAGAGGCCTTAGACTCCGATGGCACCCTCAAGCAATTCGATTTGGACGCAGACGATCGGGATAATTCGCTTGTGTTAACAGGGCGCGTTCAAACGGCCGAACAAAAAGCATTGGCAGAACAAATTGCTCGGCAAGCTGCACCGAATATTTCCATCAATAACGAAATCGTCACTCAGTAGTTCCTAACAGTGAAGTGGCAAGAGCATTGGGCGCTTCTTGCCACTTAAAAAATTGCGTGATCGTAGTGAGGAAACCTATAAATTTAACAACCTTATTTGACTGGATGCGATCGCAATATTGAAACAATAAACTTATTCAACGATCTCGTAACGGACTAACTGGCGAACATTTTGACGTGATAATTGGAGTTCTTGGGCGATCGCTGCCTCTATCTGGGTGGCGTCAGTCATTGGCAATTCTAATTCCAATCGCTTCAAAATGGGTTCTGCTGTTTCTACCGCAACCTGGGTTGTTCCTTGTTTTCGGTTAATCACCGCATTGATCAGCAATATATTGACAGACACCGTTGCTTTAAGCTGGGTATCTGCCTGAAGTTTATTCTCTGCGATCTGGGGTTGTTGTAATTCTTGAGCCATTAGGAAACTCGAACCAACCCAAAACGCGATCGCCACAAACGGTAGTGGCAACCAAAATTCTGCGCCTGATGCTTTTAGCCAACGTTTAGTAACCTGCCACATATTCTATACCTATCTGTTTTAAACGCTGGGCCCGCGATCTGTTTGCACTTAGTGGAGCGATCGCTCTGCTGAAACCCTACTCAAGAGAGATGCGTAAACTATTCGAGTTCTATACAAACAGCAATCAGCGATGTGGGCTGAACAAAATTACAGCAGTTCCAATCAGGGAAATTGTAACACCAAGCAAGTCCCACTTATCTGGCTTAACTCCTTCAATGAGCCACAACCAAACCAGAGATGTAAGAATGTAAATACCTCCATAAGCAGCATATACTCTTCCAGCATTTGAAGCATTGACTTGAGTTAGAGAAAGCGCAAAACTGATTAAAGCTAAAATGCCTGGAAAAATCCACAAAATACTCTTTTCAAGTCTCACCCATGCCCAGAAAGCGTAACATCCAGAAATTTCTCCTAGAGCTGCAAGTAGAAAAAAAGTAAGTGTTGGCATTTTTAGATTAATACTTTAAATAGGTAAATTTCATCAGCATATCAACAGCAATTCTCGTTTTGAAACCCTTGCACTATAAATTGAGCTTTCAAACCTAGATTGCTAAAGAGGGAATAAGGGTTTCAGATAGCGAAATTCTTCAAAATAGCGAGTTTGGATGGGAATCACTCTCATAATCTTGCATAATGAAACCTGCTGTCACCATACCTCTTATGTCAGATCAACTTATGTCAGATCTACCTGCACCAGAAATCGAACTGCTCCATGCGGCGTACGCAGCCTTCAACGCGCGAGACATTGACGCTGCCCTTGCCCTCATGACTCCGGACGTGGCTTGGCCGAAAGCGTTCAAAGGCGGTTTTGTCCGCGGACCTGAAGAAGTTCGCGCTTACTGGACGGAGCAATGGAGCGAGATCGATCCGCACGTCGAGCCGGTTTCCTTTTACTCGGAGGAGATCGGGCGCATTTTGGTCGATGTGCATCAGGTCGTGCGTGACTTGGCTGGAGCAGTTCTTGTCGACGAGCACGTGGGTCATCGATTCACCCTCGAGCACGGCTTGATTCAAGCCATGGAAGTCTGTCCATCTCCATCGTCCACCCCAGAGTCCTCACCAGTTCAAACTTCTCTGCCAAAGTCATAATGAGAATTGCTGGCCTATCAATATATCAATGTTTATAAGCCAAATTAAAGAAATATATGAGAATCCTACTTGTGGAGGACGACCCAAAGCAACTGATGCCGCTGCAAACGGTACTAGCTCAAGCAGGACATAGCGTGGATGGGGTAAAAGATGGAGAGACGGCACAGTGGCTCTTATCAGAAAAAGATTATGATTTGTTGATTTTGGACTGGATGTTGCCACATATCAGCGGGGTAAATCTCTGTCGTCAATATCGAGCCGCAGGGAAAACAGCGCCGATTTTGATGATCACCGCAAGAGACACCACCTCTGAAAAAGTGACCGGGTTAGACGCCGGTGCAGATGACTACCTGGTGAAACCGATCGATTTGGTTGAATTCATGGCACGAGTGCGGGCATTAAGACGGCGATCGCCCCTTTGGCAAGGAGATACGCTCAGCCTTGAGGATCTACACCTCCACCTCGATACTCTTACTGTTGAGCGACAAGGTGCAACCGTTTCCCTCTCCAGTCGAGAGTTTCAGTTGTTGGAGTATTTTATGCGTCATCCCCGACAGGTTTTAACTCGCACTCAAATTGAACAAGGCGTGTGGGAATGGGGGACTGAACCAGAGAGCAATGCAATCACGGTTTTAGTTCGCAAACTCCGCCAACGCTTGCAGGCTGTAGGATCGGCAGACTGGATTGAGAGCATTTACGGTATGGGTTATCGCCTCGCTTCCCCTCTCAAGTGACGATCGTAAAGCCAAGTCATGTTTAATCAAAGTCGTCGCAATCTGGCTCGTTGGTTCACCCTCTCAATGGGAAGCATTCTCGTGCTGTTTGCTGGGGCGATCTATCAGATTGAGGTAAAAGATAAACTAGAGGCGCTTGACCGACTTCTCTATGACAAAACTAGAGTCATGGCTGCCAGCGTGCATTATGAAGTTCGCAAAAACCAGAACCAGGTCGATCTGAGTCATGTCCCCTTGTTAGGCAGTGGGTCTCATCCCCTTGCAGAAGATCTGATGTATGTGCGCTGGTTTAACGCCCAAAGGCGGCTGGTTCGTTTTTTTGGGACTCCTTCCCCAGAGCAGTTAAATACGCCCTTTGGTTATCTCACACTTCGATCGACCGATCCACTTTTGGGAAAAGGAATCTGGCTGCGTCAGGTGACATTACCCGTTGAAGGTAGAACAGGGGTACTCGGTTATCTTCAGGTTGCAACTCCCCTGACAGAAACTCAAAACAGGCTCATTGAGCTTCAGATCGTGCTAACTCTCGCTGTCCCGCTGACACTGGGCTTAATTGCCCTCACAGGTTGGTTTCTCAGTGGGCTGGCCATGCAACCGATTCGGCAAGCCTATCAACAACTTCAACGCTTTACAGCCGATGCCTCTCACGAATTGCGATCGCCCCTGTCTGCCATTCTCACTAATGCCCAGCTTGGGTTGCTCATCGCGGGTGATGATTCGCGTTACCATCCTCCCTTAGAAAACATTGTAGATAGCGCAAAATCAATGGGAGCGCTCGTGAATAATTTACTGCTGTTGGCTCGTCATCAGGGGCGACTTGCGCCGGAGTCGCTCAAGTTAATCAATCTCAACGAGTTGCTGAGCAATTTAGCAACCCAGTTGGTCGCACTTGCAGAAGCCCAAAATATCAAACTGACCTGCGAATTACCGGAACAACGGATTGAATTATTGGCTGACCCTGATTTGCTGCGGCAAGTAGTCGAAAACTTGCTTTACAACGCCTGTAAATATACTCCCGCTGGCGGAACTGTAAAGATATGCCTAGTTCTTCATTCCAATTTGGCAGTCATTCAGATAATCGATACGGGAATCGGTATTCCAGAAGCGGACCTACCCTATATTTTCGATCGCTTCTATCGAGTAGACACCGAGCGATCGCAGGACAGCGGAGGCTTTGGGTTGGGGTTGGCGATCGTCCAACAAATTGTCAAGGCACACAGCGGACAAATACAGGTGACGAGTACAGTGGGCAAAGGCTCCACGTTCCAGGTTGAACTGCCGCTCAAACCTTATGACTGAGCCGCCTCAAGGAAGAGAAATGCTTGTAGTATGTAGTTCTATAATGTTTGTTGTTGAGGTGACAATAAATCCTGTAGGTATTAATTGGTGGACCGGAATGATGTGGCTGGGGTCAGCCCAACAGTTATTAAAAGTCGGGAACAGCATTGCGATGGTTGACATATACCAGCTTGCCTGTGGCTTGGCCCGCTAAAAAATAGAATTCTCAACGGGTAATTTAACGGATAAATTTGCTTTACCCATAGAAATTGATAGATTAACTACGGTTTTAGTCTACAGGAGACGGTTCGCTCTGTTGTAGACGTAACTGCCATTCATGTGGTGTATTTGGATGAATGCCGATGAAGCTGAAACAACATTTCTGGGTTGGTTGGGCGATCGCCGCGATCGTCCTGATCTCTTGTTCAGAGCAAACTATTTCACAAAGACAACAACCTGATACAAAACGTGAAACCTCACTGAGATCGGTCACGTTAGATAAAACAAAAGTTGTGATGGGACAAACCGTATATGTCCCTATTTACTCGCATATTTATCACTACAATAGCCAGGATAATGTCATGAATTTGTCAGCCACCCTCAGTATCCGCAATACGGATCTGACAAATTCGATTATTATTACTTCTGTGCGTTACTACGATACCGATGGGAAATTGATTAAGGAGGATATTAAGAGTCCAGTAGAACTCAAGTCGCTTGCTTCCACAGACTTTTTCATTGCAGCAGATGATACAAGTGGAGGCTCAGGTGCCAACTTTATTGTGGAGTGGGTGGCAGAAAAAACGGTTTATGAGCCTGTCATTGAAGCTGTCATGATTAGTACCTCTTCTTCTCAGGGCATTTCATTTATCAGTCCCGCTAAAGTTCTCAAGCAACACAGGAGGCTAAACTGATTTGAGAGGATTAAATTCTTGCTTTACCAGGTAGTTTTATACTATCATAATAGGAGTATCTCATATTTGTAAAAACACTTCTTCTGGCTTCTTCCTTTTTTATTCTGACTTTTTTCCCCGGGCTCCTGACTCCTAACTCCAATTTCTAGCTTGGCTGCAAAAGTGAAATGCTCCTTTTTAATTTTTAACTTTGTACATCACTATAATTATTTCAGAATAAAACGATAGCATTACTGTGCATGACTACCCAACTTTTTTCTGTTAACATTAGAGAGATTGAGGGTGAATACTAAAAATATAAATGAGGACTTAGGGTATGCAAAAGCGACAATTGGGGACATCACAAATTCAGATTACCCCGATAATTATGGGGACTTGGCAAGCCGGGAAGCGGATGTGGGTGGGAATTGAGGATGCTGAAACAGTCAAAGCAATGCGCGCGGCTTTTGAGGCAGGTATTACCACCTTTGATACGGCTGAGGTTTACGGAGAAGGCCATTCGGAACAAATTATCGGTCAAGCACTTTCAGATGTGCGATCGCAAGTAGTTTATGCTAGCAAAGTTTTCGCCAACCACCTGAAACCCGATTTGTTAATCGAAGCCTGCGATCGATCGCTAAAAAACCTCAACACCGATTATATCGACCTTTACCAAATCCACTGGCCCGCTGGCACTTGGAATTCGGAGTTAGTGCCAATTGCAGAAACAATGGACGCCCTGAACAAGTTAAAAGAACAGGGAAAAATTCGGGCGATCGGCGTTTCCAACTTCTCCCGCGCCCAAATAGAAGAAGCCGCCCAATACGGACGCATCGACAGCTTGCAACCGCCCTATTCTCTGTTTTGGCGCTGGGTAGAAAAAGATGCTATGTCCTATTGTGTCGACAATCATATCTCCATCATTGCCTATTCATCTCTAGCTCAAGGAATATTGACAGGTAAATTCGGGCCAGAACACAAGTTTGAAGAAGGCGACCACCGCGCCAAAAATAAGCTGTTCATCAAAGAAAATTACGACCGAGTGCAAACAGCATTAAATCAACTCAGGCCAATTGCCGATCGCCACCAGACAAGCTTGGGCAACTTAGCTTTAGCCTGGTTGATTTCCCAGCCACAAACAAATGCCATTGTCGGCGCGCGCGACGGGAAACAAGCAGCCGAAAATGCTAAAGCTGCTGAGGTAAAATTGAGTGAAGAGGAATTAAAAGAAATTGACGCGATCGGGCGCAACGTCACCGATCATTTAGACGATAATCCCGTTATGTGGAATTTTTAAAAGGGTTAATTCAGGACTAGAAAAACCTCTATATGTAGGGTGCGCCGGACCGCGCACCTTACCCCTATAAGTAGCGCGTAGAACCACTGTTTTAATAAGTTCTATAAATTTTATAGAGTCTGACAAGAGGTATAATATTGACTGCCTAGTGCAAATATTCAAAAACATAAAATCTCAAATCCATAATCCCAAATCTAAAATCTAAAATCTAAAATCTAAAATCGAATGAGTTACTGCCTAAACCCCAACTGTTCCAAGCCACAAAACCCTCCCGCAGCCAAAATTTGCCGAAACTGCCGTTCAAAACTGCTGCTGCGCGATCGCTACCGGGCTATAAAGGCGATCGGACAAGGCGGTTTTGGCAGAACATTCCTCGCCGTTGACGAAGATAAACCCTCAAAACCTCGCTGCGTAATCAAACAATTTTTACCCCCAGAAACCCCACTCATCCCATCAGCAAGCAATCGCAACAGCAAAAAAGCAGCCGAACTTTTTGAACAAGAAGCAATGCGATTAGACGAATTGGGCAAACACCCTCAAATTCCCGAACTCTTAGCCTATTCCATCCAAGACAGCAGACAATATGTAGTCCAAGAATTTATCGACGGGCAAAATTTAGCACAAATTGTAGAAACAGAAGGCACATTTACAGAAACTCAAATTCAAAACTTACTCAATAGCTTATTACCCGTTCTTCACTTCATCCATTCCCACAACGTTATTCACCGAGATATCAAACCCGGAAACATCATTCGGCGCGCCGACAAACAATTAGTTTTAGTAGACTTTGGCGCCGCAAAAATTGCCACAGGTACAGCCTTACTCAAAACAGGAACCAGCATCGGCAGCCCCGAATACATCGCCCCCGAACAAGCTAGAGGCAAAGCATTTTTTGCCAGCGATTTGTACAGTTTAGGCGTAACTTGTTTGTATTTGCTAACTCAAGTTTCCCCATTTGATCTGTTCGATCCTGGTGAAGATGCCTGGATATGGCGGCAGTATTTGGCCAACAACCCGGTGAGTGAACAACTCGGTAAAATTTTAGATAAAATGATTCAAAATGCTACCAACCGCCGCTATCAAACGGCTATTGAAGTATTAAAAGAAATTAATCCCCAAGTTGCGATCGATCTAGCAATTCCTCAAACAAATTCCAAGTTAGTTAAACCAGGAAAAACTGCTGCCCAGCCCCAACAGCAAACCTATAACTGGCAATGTCTTCACACCCTCACAGGTCACAAAAACTTAATTTACTCTGTTGCTTTTAGCCCCAACGGAGAAGTTGTAGCCAGCGGCAGCGATGACAAAACAATCAAGCTGTGGGGAGTGGAAGACGGGCAAGAAATTGCCACCCTCGCAGGACACGCTAACTCGGTTTATACAGTAGCTTTCAGCCCGGACGGACAGATTCTAGCCAGCAGCAGCCACGACAAAACTGTCAAACTTTGGCAAATGAAAGATGGACAAGAAATCCGCACCCTGATCGGTCACAGTAATTCAGTTTACGGCGCAGCTTTCAGTCCCGATGGCGAAATTATTGCTAGCAGCAGTTGGGACAGAACAATCAAAATTTGGCGAGTCAAAGACGGGCAAGAAATTCGCACGCTTGCGGGTCACATCAATTTAGTTTATTTTGTCGCTTTTAGCCCTGATGGCGAAACTATTGCTAGCTGCAGTTGGGACAGAACAGTCAAAATTTGGCGAGTTAAAGATGGGAAGCTAATTCGCACAATTACAGGTCATACAGACTCCGTTCGCTGCATAGCTTTTAGTCCAAATGGAGAGTTTTTGGCTAGCGGCAGCCATGACAATACTATTAAAATTTGGTGGGTCAAAGATTGGCAAGAAGTTTTAACGATCGCAGGACATTCTTGGTATGTTGATTCTATTGCTTTTAGTCCCGATGGCGAGATTCTGGCTAGTAGCAGCAATCAAACTATCAAAATTTGGCGAGTGAAAGACGGTCAAGAAATCTGTAATATTGCAGGTCATACTAACTCTGTTTATTCGGTTAGTTTTAGCCCGGAAGGAGAGTTGTTGGCTAGCGGCAGCAGTGACAAAACTATTAAAATTTGGCAGAATATGATGTTTGTTTAATAGCCGATAATTAAACTTGTAAATCATGATAAAGATTGTAACCAAAAGATTTCTGCTGCGTGACTTTGTAGATTCCGATCGCTCGCTATTCTTGGAGTATCAAGCCGATCCGCGCAACCAGACATTTTACGAACCCGATCGGTCTAGTCCCGACCAGGCCGCACGTCTATTCGAGATGTTTCAGGCATGGGCTGCCGATCGCCCTCGACTCAATTACCAACTGGCGATCGTACAACGGCAGGAACCTTACGCGCTTGTCGGTTGCTGTGGACTGCGGGGAACATTGTCTGAAACTGGCGAGATGGAATTTGGTCTAGAACTGGCACCAGCCTATTGGGGGCGATATGCCTACGCGATCGAGGTGGGGCGTGCGCTGCTCGACTTTGGGTTCGCGGAACTCGATCTGAAGGCGATCTCCGGGTCTACCGTGAGTGCAAATACCCGGATCGCTAGGTTGGCCGAGTGGATAGGAGCAGAGGTGGTTGCTACCCGCCCAGGGTCATCATGGATGTCCGATCGCGGTTGGAGCGAGGTCCATTGGCGGATTGCACGGGCGCAATGGGACCATCGTACTCTGCTGCACGGCCGATAATATATGTTTGTTTTGGGAACGGTTTATGAATGAGACAGCAGCCAATCAAATCCGTCAGCAGGTGGAAGCTGTGTACCGGTCCGAGTCGCGTCGCGTTTTAGCTACGCTGATTCGACTCCTGGGCGACTTCGATCGCGCCCAAGAGGCGATGCACGAAGCCTTCGCTGTGGCTGTAGCGCAATGGCCGCGTGAGGGGATCCCCGCTAACCCGCGATCGTGGCTTGTTTCAGTGGGTCGCTTTAAAGGGATCGACACCATCCGCCGTCGCGCCCGCTTTGATACGCACTTGGCAGAACTCGCTCAACAACTCGATCCGAGTGACACCACAATCGAGGATGACGAGGACGTTGAGGACGATCGCCTGCGCTTGATTTTCACTTGCTGTCATCCGGCCCTGTCGCCAGAAGCTCAGGTAGCGTTGACGCTGCGGGAAGTCTGCGGACTCAGTACCGAGGAAATTGCCAGCGCCTTCCTGATTGCTCCCCCCACGTTGGCGCAGCGGATCGTGCGGGCCAAGGCGAAGATCCGCGACGCACGCATTCCTTATCAAGTGCCGTCGATAACCGATTTGCCCGATCGATTGGACACCGTGCTTCAAACGATCTACCTGGTGTTTAACGAAGGGTACGCGGCCTCATCTGGCAGATCGCTGACGCGGGCCGATCTCGCTGACGAAGCGATCCGTTTGGGACGGCTGGTAATGGAACTGTTGCCAGACTCCGAGGTGATTGGACTCCTGGCGCTGATGCTGCTGCAAGAATCGCGGCGCACCGCACGCACTTCCTCCACAGGCGACCTCATCCTTCTAGAAGACCAAGATCGATCGCTCTGGAATCAAGCACAAATTTCTGAAGGCAGGTTACTGGTGCAGCAATCGCTATCATCAGGACGGTTTGGTTCGTACACGCTTCAGGCTGCGATCTCAGCGGTGCATTCAGAGGCCCAGAGTGCTGCTGCAACGGACTGGGCGCAGATTGTGGGCTTATACGACCTGCTCGTGCAATTAGAGCCGTCCCCCGTTGTTGCCTTAAATCGGGCGGTGGCAGTGGCAATGCGCGATGGCCCCTTAGCGGGACTGCAATCGATCGACCAAATATTAGCGCATGGCGATTTGGCAGACTATCATCTGGCACACTCCGCGCGAGCCGATTTGTGTCGGCGGCTGGGTAGAACGGCTGATGCCAGAGAATCCTACCAAAAGGCGCTGGCGATCGTGAAACAGGAACCAGAGCGTCGTTTTCTCGAAAAACGCCTTCGCGAGTTAGGGTGACGTACTCCCACACTCAATCAAAGATTAGAGTGTGGGCTTCTCCTCCGAGAATTCCCGGATTCGCGTTTTATAGTGAGGCGAACGCCCAACCCCACTTTCTTTATTAGAATTCCAGAGTTCAGGTCACGAGGCATGGATGCACCACAAGAACATTCATGCCACCTATCACTTAACTCCTTTGAAACTCTGTTGAGGCACATTGCACAATGTTGAGATGTTCCAGCAGGATTAACTTTCACGACCAACCGCCCAGCTCTTTCAGCCTTGTACGGAAGAATTTCGTTCAAGAACCCAGCTATCCCCGCATCAGCAAAACTCTTGTTCAACCCGGACTTTGCGGATTGACCATTAGGCAAAAACTTACCCGATTCATCTTGCTTGGGTTTGTTGCGTTTTGCCATATTGGAAACTTTAAGGTCTTCTATAAAGATAACCTCAGCCTTGTTGACTAACTCACCTGCAAGCTCAAAATGCCATTGTTTGCGTTGTCTAGCTACCTGTTGATGTAACTTTGCAATGCGTGACCCAAGTTTGCGACGTGCAGTAGAACCTTTTTTTCTTAGCTCTCTTTTGGTTTGCAGTTTGGCTAATTTCTCTTCGGCTTGCCGATAGAATTTAGGAGGTTCTACCATCGTGCCGTCTGAGCAGGCGACAAAATATTCCAATCCCGCATCAACGCCAATACTGTTAGTTTCAGTCGGTTCAATGTCAATAGTAGGAGTGTCAGGGACTGATGCATCTTCTAGACTCAGTGTCGCATACCAACCATCTGCTTTGAGAGTAACCAATGCTCTCTTAATGACAAAACTGTCAGGAATAGGGCGATGTTGAATGAATTTGATTTTTCCTAGCTTGGGAAGTTCAATTCGATTCCCTTGGATGCAGTCAGACTTCACTCGCTGATAAGCGAAAGTGCGATAGCGGTTTTTGCCTTTAAATCGAGGCTTCCCGCTCCGCTTACCATTGATATCACCTTTGATAAACCGAGCAAATGCCAGGTCTACTCGCTTCACCATGTCCTGCAAGACATCGGCATGGATATCTTTGTACCATTCTCTTTCTGCCTTGAGAGACACAAGTGAGCGTTTCTGTCCGTAATACTCAGGCTGTTCCCTTGGGGATGCAATACTGCATACCAGTGGACAGGCATTAACTGAACACCTGTTCATTTCAAACCAATCAAATCTGTCTGCCAACAAAAAATTGTATTGATGCCGTAGCATATCGCGCCATTTGCTCATACGGCGTCTTTGGTCGGACGTTGGCAGTAGTTTGAACTGGCAGGCTAGTTTCATGAGACAATTGTACTGCATATTTAATGTAAATACAATCGTGAAACAAACAGAAACAACAACGTTTAGGCTTACTCCAGAAGAAAAAGAGGTTCTGGTCAAGTATTGCGAGTTAACATCTCGAACCCAAAGCGATGTGTTTAGAGAATTCCTACGAACATTACAAAAGAAATTGTCAAAGAAGGGGGTGTTGAACCCCCCTCTTTGACCCGCATTCCTCTCAACGCTGACCCTAAGAGGGTACAGCGTGAGGATCCTGCGGCTTTAGCTGAAAAAATTTTTTGGTCCGCTGTCGATTTGCAGCTTCGCCGAACGACTAGTAAATGAAGGCGACTATCCGATCGAATTTTGGAGTAACCATGAAATACATATTGCTGATTTACAGCGACGAAAATGCCTGGACTGAAAGCGAGCTGCAGCAATGCTACGCAAAGTCTTTGCAGCTAACCCAAGAACTGCAAGCGAACAATCAATATTTAGGTGCTTCGCCGCTACACTCGATCGCCACAGCAACCAGTATTCGAGTGCGTGACGGCAAAAAACTTGTCACCGATGGGCCGTTTGCGGAGACGCGCGAACAACTCGGCGGCTACTTTCTGATCGATGCCAAGGATCTTGACGAAGCGATTGCGATCGCAGCACGCATACCAAGCGCCAGTAAAGGTACGGTTGAAATTCGCCCGATCGTGCAACTGTCGGGCTTGCCATCCGACCAGTAGTGGCCGTCCGTACCGAATCAAGGCAAACTTCCACTCCGCACTGACAAACTTTTTCAGAAAAAATGTTCAACCTGTCGATCGCACGCACCTCTATTCGACTAGATGGTAGAGCAAGGGTTAGCAGTTTTCAATCTGCGCCCGGAAAACCAATCGACATCAATTAAGGAGATACCACTATGACAATGACAACCGAAACCACCAAAACACAAGACGAAGCCCAGATTCGACAAATCATCGCAGATACGGCCAGTGCCATCTGCGCCAAAGACCTCGATGGCATCATGGCGCACTACGCCCAAGATGTGATTATTTTCGATGCAATACCGCCGTTCCAAACCAAAGGTGCAGATGAATTTCGACGGACGTGGGAGGCGTGTCTGCCTTGCTTCCCGGACTCCTTCGGGATTGAGATGCGAGACCTCAGCCTCACCGTGAGCGGTGATTTGGCGATCGCGCACTGGCTTTTTCACTTCACAGGGATGCCAACAGATCACCCAGGGGGGCAGATGTGGATGCGGATCACCTCTGCGTGCCAGCGGAAACAGGGCAGATGGCAGATTGTGCATGAGCATTGCTCTGTCCCCTTCGATCCAGAAACGTCTAAAGCCGTTTTGTCGATCGCACCTTAGCCCAGCTCAACAACCATAAACAAAAGGAGATTTCACGATGAAAGTCATGGTTCTAGTCAAAGCTACCGAAGACTCAGAGGCAGGCGTCATGCCCAGCGAACAGCTTCTGACGGAAATGGGGGAATACAACGAAGCATTGGTCAAGGCGGGAATTATGCTCGCTGGCGAAGGGCTACATCCCAGCTCAAAAGGAGCGCGGGTGACGTTTTCAGGCACAAATCGCAGCGTGATTGACGGGCCGTTCACAGAGACAAAAGAGCTGATTGCCGGATTTTGGATCTGGCAAGTGCAGTCGATGGACGAAGCGATTGCCTGGGTCAAACGCTGCCCCAACCCGATGCCAGGAGAATCCGCGATCGAAATTCGCCCGATCTTTACAGCAGAGGACTTCGGCGAATCCTTGACGCCCGAACTCAGGGAACAGGAAGAACGCATTAGGGCCGAGGCAGAACAACTCCAGCGTTCTTGAGGGCATAAATACTGCCTAACTTTTCGTCCGGCAGCCACATCATTTCCTGTGAATGGATTGCTCGATCGACTATTAACCAAAGGAGTACATGATGCAATTGAATCCTTATCTCTTTTTTGACGGTGAATGCGAAGCTGCATTTAAATTCTACGAACAGTGTTTAGGTGGCAAAATCGACGAGATGATGACCTATGGGGATGCGCCCATGTCTGAGGAAATTCCCTCCGAACAGCGCGATCTAATCATGCACACCAACTTAACTGTGGGTGGAATGGTATTGATGGGTTCTGACACTCCACCCGATGGCTTTAAAAAACCACAGGGATTCTCTGTGAATCTTCAATTTGACGATCTGGTCGAAGCGGAGCGGATCTTTCAAAAATTGGCAGAAAACGGAACGGTAAAGATGCCATTCCAAGAGACCTTCTGGTCTACCCGTTTTGGAATGCTTGTCGATCGATTTGGCACACCGTGGATGATTAATGTCCAGCCAGCTACCTAACCCTTTCAAGTTTCCTCACAGGCCTTACCCCTCAATTCAAACATTAGCGAAAAATCGTTAATGTGTCACCTTGCGATCGAAGTTAAAAAGGAGAAAACATGGCTACTAAAATTTTCGTGAATTTACCCGTCAAAAATCTCGATCGGTCTGTCGAATTTTTTACTAAACTTGGATTCAGTTTTAACGCCCAGTTTACTGACGAAACTGCCACTTGTATGGTTGTGAGCGAAGACATCTTCGTCATGCTTTTGACAGAACCCAAGTTCAAGGAATTTACACCCAACCCAATTTGCGATGCCACCAAGAGTACAGAAGTGCTGGTGTGCTTGTCTTCCGAGAGCCGAGAAGAAGTGGATAAAATGATTCGCAACGCAGTTGCTGCTGGCGGAACGACCTACAATGAACCGCAAGACTACGGATTTATGTATGGTCATGGCTTTCAGGATTTAGATGGCCACATTTGGGAAACTATGTTCATGGAACCCAGCGCAGTAAATCAAGGTTAGGCATTTTCTATCTGCTTCCTGAAAACAATACAAAGCTCTTCTCAATGAGTCCAAGTTAGTGCTTGCATTGAGAAGAGCGATCGAATATCCAAAAAGACCGCATAAACCATGAATTAATCATCTAAACCAGTTGGCTACAACTGCGTTTCGCCGTATTTCGTTGTCGATGGTGTAGCAGAAACATCGCATTTCTCATCTGAGTATGGGCAGTGATCGAACTGAGGCGGTTCCCAATGAATCGGGACAGCCGATCGACTCTGAAGTCCGCATCAACGATAGGGTAGTGATGATTGCTGAGGTCGGCGATGGCTGGCCATCCTTTTTTAAACAGAAGTACGATCGGCCTTTTTAAACCTCTTCAACAACTCGGGCGTCACCAAACCTTGCGGAAAAAATATCGTCCCCAAAACAATCAGCAACCCAAAAATAATTAAACGTCCATCCCGCAGAAATTGCGCCAACCAAATCGGCAATCCCTGAATAGTCGCCATTCCCCTCAAAACCTCCGGCAAAGCAGTAAACACCATCCCGCCCAAAACTGCTCCCAGAAAAGTTCTGCTACCACCAATCAATACAGAAGTCAAGTAAATAATACTAGCATCAAAAGTACCTTGACGGGCGTTCCAAGTATTCAGGAAATGAGCGCTAACTGCACCCACAACCCCAGCTAAAACAGCACCTAACGTGAAAGCCAAAACCTTATAAAAAGTTGGGTTAATGCCGATCGCATCAGCCGCCAACTCATCAGCGCGGATCGCCGCAAAAGCCCGCCCCACCCGAATCCGTTCCAGCCGATAGACAATCGCCATACTTACCAACAGTAAAGGTAGTACAATCCACAAATACTCGATCGGCGTCGCAAACGGTTGCGGAATCCCAAAAATGCCCACAGCCCCGCCAGTGATATCTAAATTCAGGGATAAAACCCGCAAAATTTCCACAAAAGCAATAGTTGCGATCGCCAAATAAATCCCGCTTAACCGCAGCGCCGGAATTCCCACTAAAATCCCCAGCAACCCCGAAACAGCCCCTGCAATTATCATCTCTAATAACAACAACGGCAGTGGAAATAAACCCCCTGTCTGTTGAAAAACCGTCGTAGATAAAATCGCCGCAATATACCCACCCAAAGCATAAAAACCAGGGCTAGCCAGAGACAACTGTCCAGTCATTAAAGGCAAATAAAGCGACATTCCCAACATTGCACCCAGCAACATCGAGACAATCAAAAACCCGTAAGTAGTAAAAAATTCATTCATAACTTTTTTTATTTCTTAGTCTTTTAGAGAGTGACTTAGTTTGACTATTAAGCGATTTCAATCGCCGAATTTTTTTTACACCTTTTAAATCAAACACCTCTATTTCTTAGTCTTTTGGAGAGGGACTTAGTTTTACTTTTAAGCGATTTCAATTGCCGAATTATCTTACACCTTCTGAATCAAACGCCGTCCAAACAAACCCTGCGGTCTAACCAATAGCATAATAAACAATATAGCAAAAGCAACAGCATCCTTATAAGCCGAAAAATCACCAGGCACAAAAGCCTCCACCAAACCAATTATAAAACCTCCCAAAACTGCTCCAGGAATACTCCCCAACCCACCAAGTACAATCACCGCCAAACCTTTCAAACCAAAAGCAATACCAAAATACGGCCCAGCAATACTCACACTAGAACCCACCAAACTCCCCGCCAAACCCGCCAGAAAACTGCTTACAAAAAACGTCAACACAATGTACCTATCAGTATCAATCCCCAATAAACTAGAAGTAGTCGCATCTTCAGCCACAGCCTGCATTGCTTTACCAAATTTAGTAAAATTTATTAAGTAAGTTAAGACAGCCACAATCGCAACTGATACCGCAAAAATTACTATTTGAACAGTCCGAATCGGAATTGGTTTATCCGCTGTCCCGAAGTTAATGGCAGCCGGTAAATAGCCGTAAGTGTTAGCAGGAAAAGTGTAAATTTCCGCACCGACAAGATATTGGATGATATTGGCGATCGCAACAGCCACACCCAAACTAGAAACCACAGTCAGCAGAGAATCAGAGTGTCGCCTGCGCAAAGGCAAAAAAGCAACTCTTTCAACAATTACTCCTACCAAACCAGCCATGACACTGCCCAAAATTAACGCCACAGCAAAAGGCAAATTCACGGGAATTCGAGCGTTAGCCCACAACCCATTAAAACCGAAAGTACCTCCCATCAGCGCATAGGTAAAATAAGCACCCAACGTAAATACTGCACCGTGAGCAAAATTAATAATTCCCAGAATAGAAAAGACCAACGTGTATCCCAGGGCAAAAATAGCATACACGCTGCCGATCGACAAACCATTCAAAAATTGTTGCAGAAACAGAGTTAAGTCCATCACCAGTTAGAGATTCGGCATCAACATTAAATCATTCAAAAACAAACAGCATACAAATTTTACTCTGACTTCTGACTTCCCCCCTTGGGGGGCGGCGGAGTTAACCTCAGACTCACACTCAATAACTCATCCGTGTATCCGTGTCAAAATCCGTCTTTTGTATTCATTTCAAAAACTCAAACTTACCATTATTGCCATCCGCCTCCATCTTAATCCGTGCCACATAAAACTCTTTCTGATTAATCTCCCCTTCAGGCGTAAAAGAAATTTCCCCCAGAGGCGTATCGTACTTTCCACTCAACAACTGCTGATTCAAATTTGTACGCAATTCTGCCAAAGGTTTTTGGCTAACCTTCGACTTAGCATTAATTTCTTTTAATGACTCAACAAAAACTTGTACGCCAGTAAAAGCTTGAGCGCTAAACTGAGGCGGTTCCTTCTTAAATTGAGCGCGGTAAGCATCGCGAAAAGCCTTATTAACTTCATTTTCATATTCCGGGCTGTAGGCTTGGGCAATCAAAACTCCATCACAAAGTGCTTTACAAACCGCAAACACATTAGAAGTATTCAGACCGTTGCCCCCAATGATAACGCCTTTGTAACCCAACTCCCGCAACTGTTTAATTAAATTGCCTCCATCTGCGGCCAACCCAGAAATAATTATCAAATCGGGATTGACATTTATCGCATTAGTGGCTTGAGATTGAAAATCTGTATCAGTAGTCAAGAATTTTTGAACTGTTGCCAATTCCAGTCCCATATCTTTAACCGTTGTCTGAAAAGTTTCAGTCTCAGATTTGCTAAAAGCATCATTCTGAGCAAAAAACACGGCTACTTTCTTAATATTGGGATTTTGCTTCAGGGCCGCCTTAACCGCATTAGGTGCTACCACAGCGACAGGCGCGGAGACTCTGGCCACATAATCGCCAATCTGGGGAATGCCTTTAGCGGTGTTGGAGGGTCCGAGTACGGGAACTTTTGCTCGATCGGCGATCGGATCGGCACTAAAAGCTTGTTGCGACAGAGTTGGGCCCACAATACCCACCACCTTATCCTGATTGATCAGAGTATTGAAGGCATTGATCGTCCCTTGTTCGTCTCCACCAGTATCTTGGAACACCAGTTTAATAGGCGTCCCATCCACACCGCCCTTGTCGTTGAAATACTTCTCAGCAATTTTCGCCCCAGCCACCTGTTCCTGACCCAGTAAAGCCACATTGCTAGTTTGGGCTACCCCAATACCTATAGATATAATGTTGGAACTCCCCCCAGGCGAACCCTTTGGGGAAGCACTGGGAGATGGCGAACTCGCCGGAGATGCTGTAGTGAAGGTTTGGGGAGTGTTCGTCTGATTGCAAGCGATCAGCAGTGAAGCGCAGGTAATGAATAAGCCACTAGGGCCGGCTGTAAGTTTTTTCATGAGCGGGCGATCGAACATCTATATATAGAACATCTACACGTAGAGATATTCTACCCATGGGCGGTAGATACTCCCCCCAAAAGTCCCATCTTGCCCAAAAAAAAGACCCCATAGTTAAAAGAGGAGTCAGCCAGCGGAGGCAGGTTCGGGAATAAACAGCCAAAACCCTTGGTGCGTATAGGTTCAAAACAAAGTCAAAAATATTTTCGCAAAACGCTTGACAACTCTGGGGAGAGTTGATACATTAATAAAGCGCCAGAAGAGAGGCGGTTCAAACAACCGCGAACTAAAGGCAAAAAACTGAACCTAGAAAAAAGAATAGTTTGAAAGCTTAAAGCACTATTAACCTCGTCAAAAAAATTAAGATAGAGAGTCAAGGCGAAAGCTAATACTCAATATCACAAACAACGAGAAAAAAGTCAAGGGAAAAAAACCAGCCTTTGTGCTGAGTGGAAAGAACTTGACTAAAGCCAAAAGAACTCAACAACACGGAGAGTTTGATCCTGGCTCAGGATGAACGCTGGCGGTCTGCTTAACACATGCAAGTCGAACGGAGTAGAAATACTTAGTGGCGGACGGGTGAGTAACGCGTGAGAATCTGCCTTCAGGACGGAGACAACAGTTGGAAACGACTGCTAAGCCCCGATGTACCGAAAGGGAAAATATTTATAGCCTGAAGATGAGCTCGCGTCCGATTAGCTAGTTGGGGGGGTAAAAGCCCACCAAGGCGACGATCGGTAGCTGGTCTGAGAGGACGATCAGCCACACTGGGACTGAGACACGGCCCAGACTCCTACGGGAGGCAGCA